>JAFAHQ010000298.1 GCA_019237135.1 Alphaproteobacteria bacterium | reverse complement strand
TGCGGCAAACTGCGTCGGATAGTCGAAGACCCGGATGCCGCGCGCCTTGAGGATCCTCGTCATCCCTTCGGCGAAACACGCTCCAGGCAGTGTGCCGGTGATGACGATCCGGTCGTAGCACGACAAAACCCCAGCGAGCCGATCATGGTAGCGATCCGTAAGCAGCCTCGCCACGTCCCCCTCCGCACAGCGGCCTCATGTTATCTTACCTCTTTGGTTCCGGCTCTGCCGGCTTAGGATAGGAGGAAACCTGGAGATGCGCCTTTCACACTCGATCTTCTCTTTGGCTGCGCTCGGCTTGATCGCGGTGCAGCCGGTCTATGCGGAGGAAACCGTGAACGGTCCATTTTATAACGTCGTCTATTTCGAGGTTGACCCGGCCGAGGCGGCGCAGGCCGCCGCAGCTGCCCGGCAATATGCCGAGGCGAGCCGCAAGGAAGACAGCAATGTCGCCTTTGAGATGTTTCAGGAGATCGCGCGGCCGAGCCGGTTTGCGGTCGTGGAAGTCGTGCGCGACAAGCAGGCCGCCGAGGCGCAGGGCAAGACCGCAGCCGCGACGGCGCTCATGCAAAAGCTGCAGCCCTCGATGATCGGCGGGTTCGGGGTGCGTCCCCACAGCGGCTTTGAGGTCGCCGCACCGAAGGCTCAGATTCCCTCGGGGGCGTTGTATGTGATCACTCATGTCGATGTCTTCCCGGCCGGAAAAGATCAGGCCG
This sequence comes from Alphaproteobacteria bacterium, assembly GCA_019237135.1. Lineage (GTDB taxonomy): Bacteria > Pseudomonadota > Alphaproteobacteria > ATCC43930 > CGMCC-115725 > AP-15. The sequence continues at coordinate 3,347 of JAFAHQ010000298.1, read as the reverse complement.
CCGCACTGGTCAAGGCGCAGGCCGATGCCGCCCGCAAGGACGACGGCAATCTGCGCTACGACGTGCTGCAATGGGATGGGCACCCCAATCATTTCACTCTGGTCGAAGCGTGGCGCGACCGCAAAGCCTTCGATGCCGGCGCCGCCGCACCCCACACAAAGGAATTCCGCCAGAAGCTGACGCCGCTTGAGGGTGCCCTTTATGACGAGCGGCTGTACCAAGCGGTCCGTTAGAGCGGTCCCCCTTTTCGTCACCACGGCGCTGCTGATCGGCGAGGCCGAAGCGGCCTCCCCTGCCGCGGTCGAAGCCGAACACGGCATGGTGGTCACCGCCCAGCACTATGCCTCCGAGATCGGTGCCGGGATCCTCGCCCAGGGGGGCAATGCGATCGACGCGGCTGTCGCGGTCGGCTACGCGCTCGCCGTCGTCGACCCGTGCTGCGGCAATATCGGCGGCGGTGGGTTCATGACCATCCACCTCAAGGACGGGCGCGACACCTTCATCAATTTCCGCGAGACGGCACCCGCTGCCGCGACCGCCGCGATGTATCTCGATCCCGCCGGCCAGCCGGTCGACGATCTGAGCCGCTTGGGTTATCTCGCGGCCGGCGTGCCGGGCACTGTGATGGGGCTCGAGCGCGCCGCAAAGGAGTACGGCAGGCTCGCGCGCCGCGCACTGCTGGCGCCGGCCATCGCGCTGGCCCGCGACGGCTATGTGTTGAGCCGGGCTGATACCGACATCCTCGACATCAAAGCGGACCGCTTTAGAAAAGATCCTGGAGCCACCAAAATATTTCTGCGGGGGGACGGCACGCGCCTCGAGCCGGGCGACTGGCTCGTCCAAACCGACCTCGCGGCGACGCTTGAGCAGATCGCGCAACAGGGCCCCGACGCCTTTTACAAAAGTCAAATACCGACGGCGGTCGAGAAGGCAAGCAGCGAGAACGGCGGCATCCTGACGGCTCGGGATTTCTCCGAGTACACGGTGACGGAAACCGCACCGCTGAGCTGCACCTACCGTGAGTATCTCATAGTGTCGGCGCCGCCGCCGAGTTCCGGCGGCGCCACGGTCTGCGAGATCCTCAACGTCCTCGAAGGATACGATCTGCAGACGCTCGGTTTTCACTCGGCGCCGTCCGTGCATCTGCTGGTCGAGGCGATGCGCCATGCCTATCGCGACCGCAACACCTATCTCGGCGACCCGGCCGTCGTGCAGAACCCGCTGGAGCGGCTTTTGTCGAAGGTCTACGCCGCCGCGATCCGCGCGGAGATTGACAGGGGCAATTCGACGGCCACCTCGGCACTGCAGTCACCAAAGGAAAAGGCCGAGACGACCCATTATTCGGTGGTCGACGCAGAGGGCAATGCGGTTGCAGTGACCTATACGATCAACGGCTCTTTCGGCGCCGCGGTGATTGCCCCAGGTACCGGCTTCTTCCTCAACAACGAGATGGACGACTTCACCGTAAAACCGGGCACGCCCAACCTCTATGGCCTCGTCCAGGGCGAGGCGAACGCGATCGCGCCCGGCAAAAGACCGCTCTCCTCGATGGCTCCGACCCTGGTCGAGAAAGACGGCCGCGTCCTCCTCGTGCTCGGCAGCCCCGGTGGTTCGCGCATCATCACGGCGGTGCTCGAGACGATCCTGAACATTGTCGATTACGGCATGACACCGCAGGAAGCGGTCGAGGCACCACGCCTCCATTACCAGGGACAGCCCGACCAAGTTTATTTCGAGCGCTCCGGCCTGTCGCTCAACACTGTCACACAGCTTGCCGACAAAGGATACAGGCTGGTCGAGCAACAGCCGTGGGGCGCCGTGGAGCTGATCGAGATCGCGAATGGCCGGCTCTACGGCGTCAGCGACCCGCGCCGGCCAGCCGGCGCAGCGGTCGGCTATTGATTGTGTCATTTGTGCGTTAAAGCGCTTCGAGTTCGTAAATAATCAGAGACTCAATAACAATCGAACGCTCGGCGACCGCGCGCGCCTGGAAGCGCGCCCTCACAATCAAGGCGCTGAACAGGTCAAGGTCGGAATCCGACGAGACCAAGAAGTAAACGCGTCCGCCGGGGGCAAGCCGCTCACGCGCTTGGTCGAATAGCGGAGCGACATCACGGTAGTTCGGGCCCGCGTGCCACGCGCGGTCCGCGATATCGCGCGGCTCTCCGGGGAAGGACGGCGGGCTCGATATGATCACGTCGAACACTGCTACGGGGGCAAGCGCGGACAGCAGGTTCGAGCACACCGCCACGAAACGGTCGCCATGACCGTTTGTCCGCGCGTTCTCGGCGGCCGTCAATGCCGCGCTCGGGTTTATGTCAACTGCCGTAACGTGCAACGCGCCGGCCCGGATGGCAGCAAGAGCGAGGATCCCTGACCCCGTTCCAATGTCCGCCACCCGCTTACCGTTCAAATCGAGCCGGCCAATGAAAGATGCGAAAAATTGGCTGGTGATGAACCAGCGCGGGTGAAAGACCGTCGGCCGGATCATGAGCCGAAACCCGGCCGCCCGCGTTACTCGCGTCCTGCGCCGCTTTAGGATCAAATGATAAGAAAAAAAGTGGATCGCTTGGCGCAAGCGACGCCGCCACATCGGCTGCGGAACGGTCTGGCGGTCGAGCCCATAGGTGACTTCGACCAGTTCGGTGACGTCGTTCATTTTCCCCTATTAACGAGGCTGACCGCGCAACGTCCGATTTGCTCATACAACAGGCCCGCCGGTCAACGTTTGCGCGAAACTGGGTGATGTGAGGTTCCGCGGAGCTCGGCTCGCGATTTCGAGCTCGGGAACTAAACGGTTTCTTTAGCAGTTGTCTTTTAGCAGGTAGCGAAGGAGGTCGGCCTCCCTCGCCCTCGGCGTGTGCAGGCCGGGCAGGTCAGGCCGGCGATGGGCAGGGACATGCTGAGATCATCCGTTTTTCGCACGGTCGACTTCTGTACCCGGCGCGCTTGGTGGGTGATCGTATTTGCCCTGGCGCTGGCGGCGGCATCCACCGACTACGCAGCGCGGCATTTCGCGATCAAGACCGACGTCACCGATCTCTTCCCGCGCGATCTGCCGTGGACGCAGCGAGCTTTCGAATACCAGCGGTCTTTCCCGCAGCCCGATATCTTGGCCGTCGTGGACGCGCCGACACCAGAGCTGGTCGAAGAGGCGACCAGCAAGCTGGTCGACGGGCTCACGGCACGGCGGGATGCCATTCGTGCTGTCCATCAACCTCAAAGCGGTGAGTTTTTCCAGCGGAATGGGCTGTTATACCTGCCGACCGACGAGGTTGCGCGGCTGACTGAAGGCCTCCTCAGTGCCGATCCCCTCCTCCAAAAGCTTGCCGCGGATTCGAGCCTCA
>JAFAHQ010000104.1 GCA_019237135.1 Alphaproteobacteria bacterium | reverse complement strand
CGGCGGCACGCGCGGTTGAAAGAACCCCGGCGCGCCACCAACGAGCGCGCCCCACGAGCGGATCTGATTGATGACGCTGTGGGTGAACTCATCTCTGCCCTCCAACCCCGCGATATAAGGCATACCAAAAGGCGGAGCGCTAACGATCTCCCAAAAACTCGCGCAATTTCTCGACACGCTTTTCCACTGGATTGCCGGCGATCAGGGCCGAGTTGATCGCGCCGATCGAAATGCCGGCGACCCAATCGGGATGCAAAGTGGCTTCGGCCAATGCCTGGTAGACGCCAGCCTGGTAGGCGCCAAGCGCGCCTCCACCTTGGAGGATCAATGCGATGCGCTCGAAGGGCGGGCGCTCGGAAACGACATGGGTTTTCCGCCGCAAGGCGCGACGATCACGAGTCTGATCCGGCATGTAAGAAAGCGATAGCTGTTCGCCTCGTGCGATGCGGCGCTCGCGCGCCAATAGCAGGAGCGCCGGCAGTGACGCTTCCAACCCCGCTGATTTTCGGGAACGGCCCTGCTAAAGTAGCCGGCTTTAAATGCTAGATTGGGCGTTCCGCAGCAAGATCAAGCCGGCGTGCAGATTAGAAGCTCAAGGTAGGCGAGGCAGGCGGCGCGATCGCCGCGGAAATCGCCGGCCTCCCACCAGTCGTGTACCGCCGACAGCAGCCGGCCGACGCGCCTGCCAGCTGGGATTCCGAGGGCCGTTACGTCGCGTCCGGCGAGCGGAAACACCGGCGGTGTCCAACCGAGGGCGAGATCGAGCAGCTCGGCGAGCCGACTCTGCGACACTCCCCCTTCCGCCGCCATCAGGAGGACCAGGTCGCGATAGCGCTCGACCCCGAGCCGGTAGAGAGTGCGCCGCTGAGCTTGGGCGTCGCCCCGCGGATCGAGGGCCCAGGGCTGGGAGAGGCTTTGGATCCGATCGCGCCAGGTATTGGAAAAACGCAGACGTGCGGCAAGAGCCGCGGCAGCTTTGCCGTCGACATTGATGAGCGCGGCCAGACGAAGCAGTGGGTCGGTCTCCGGCTCGATCTCGATCAAACGACGCAGCCGATTCAGGCCGCGTGCCTCGGGCAACGCCACCGCGAGCACGCCGTCTTCCTCCATCATGTGCAGCGCCGCGATCGGGTCTGAGGTTTCGAGCAGCTTGACAAGTTCCTGTGCGACGCGCTCACCCGACAGGGTTGGCAACAGATGCGCCGCGGCACGGCAGGCCGCGCGCGCCCGCTGATCGCCAAAGCCGGTTCCGAAACGCGCCTCGAATCGGTAATAGCGCAAAAGCCGGAGCACGTCTTCGGCGATGCGGGTCGCCGGGTCCCCGACGAAGCGGACACGGCGAGCCTGCAAATCGGCCAAGCCGCCAACCGGGTCGTCTATCGTGCCGTCGGGGGCGAGAAAGATCGCGTTGATCGTGAAGTCGCGCCGCGCCGCATCGGCGGCCCAATCGGCGTCAAAGGCTACGCGGGCGCGCCGACCATAGGTCTCAACGTCGCGACGCAATGTTGTGATCTCGAAGTGTCGCGGCGGTACGACTGCGGTTACGGTGCCGTGTGCTAGACCGGTCGGCACGACCTTGATGCCGGTTTTCTCCAACAGCTCGATGACGCGCTCGGGCGAGGCGGGAGTTGCGATATCGATGTCGCCGATCGGGCGGCCCAAGAGCGCGTCGCGCACCGAGCCGCCGACAAACCTAGCCTCGACGCCGCCAGCCGAGAGTGCCCCCAGCACCGCGCGCGTCGCCGGCTCGACCATCCACGGCTGCGGAACGATCCGGCGGCGCTTCTCGTCTTCGGTCATTGGCCGGGTTTCCGTTCCATATGTCCCGGGACGATGTGGCCGTTCTCCCAGCGTGGCGGCACGTAGACGCCCTCCTGCGGCATGCCGAAATGAACCGTCACAACGAACAGGACGATCGCCAACAGCACCACTCCTGCGGCGGCGAGCCAGACCCATGGCAGCACCCGCCACAATGGCGCGCCGTTCCGCTGCGCCGGTCGCAGCGTAGTAACCCAGAGAAGGTACAGCGCCGTCGGCAAAAGGAGCGGCAAGACGACTGTGAGGAGGACCCGCGGCATTCCCTCCTCAACCGGCGAGCACCTCGGCCAAGTTCACCAGCATTCCCGCTGTTGCCCCCCAGATGTACCGGTTCTCGTACGGCAGGACAAAAAAGATCCGCGTCCGCTGCTCAAAGACGCGTGTCATGCGACGATGGTTGGTCGGATCGAGAACAAAAGAAAGCGGCACCTCAAACACCTCGGACACTTCGAATGGGTCAGGGGCGAGCGGAAAGGGCGCCTCGATGATACCGACCATTGGGGTGATCTCGAACCCGGTCCCTGTCACATACGTATCTAGCCGACCGATAATCGTCACACGATCGCGCGTCAGGCCGACCTCTTCCTCCGTCTCGCGCAGCGCCGCCTCTGTGGCGTCCCGGTCGCTTTCTTCGATCCGTCCGCCGGGAAACGAGATCTGCCCGGCATGTGCACTCAGATGCGCGGTGCGTTGTGTCAGCAACACCGACATACCGTCGGCTCGGTCGATGAGGGGAACCAGCACCGCCGCCGGCTGCAATTCGGAGCTGGGCGGCGTCCAACCAGGATTGAGGTCGTGGTCGCCGCGCGTCACCTGCCTGAGGGCGGCGGCCTCGGACGGGTCGGCGGTGCCGCCAAAGCCTCGCCTTCCGGGCTGCCCGAGATGCGCAAAACGCGTGATCACTCGGTCCCGCGTCAGTGGATTGGCCATATCCGCTTTTACCGTCAATCCCAGTCCGGGCCGAGTTCGCCGAGCCGGAAGAATTTGCCGCTGCTCCACACCCCGAATTGGCGGATCTCCTCGATCGCCTCCTCCTTGCCGAGCTCGGCCAAGTCGTAGAACACCGAGCGAGCGAGACGCGCCTCGAGGTCGTCGCGTACCAGAATATAGGGGACCGGCTCCCCGCTCGCAGCCGTGTCAACGCGCAGCGGATTACCAGGTCCGGCCGTCACAATGTCGTCCACATTGGTCCGGAAGATCAGCTGCTGCTCTCGGCCCTCGCCCTGCACGGTCAGCGCCACGGCAAGGAAGGGGACGTCCTCGACCTCGATGCGGCCGCGCTCGGCCGGGGTGACGAGCCAATAGCAGCCGTCTGGTTCACGGCGCAGAACGGAGGCGAAGAGCTTGACGAGCGCCATTCGGCCGATCGGAGATCCGCGATAGAACCACGTACCATCACGGGCGATCCGCATGTCGAGATCGCCGCAATCGATCGGCGACCGCTTGCTCCCGGAGGCGGGACCGAGCGGCGAGGAATTGCCGGAGCCGGCGTTTTGTATCAGTCTCGAGCTTGTTCCAGTGTTTGAAGAGGGACCGGGCTGCTTGAATTTTACCGCACCCATCAACGCGTCCTCCGCAGATCTCGTTGCCGAGGTTGAAGCGCTGGGCGGGCGCTTGAGCCTCGTCCGCGAGCGGATCGGCGAAATCATCTTTGGCCAACGCGAGGTGATCGAGCAAGCCTTGATCACCCTGTTGTGCGGGGGACACGCTTTGTTGATCGGCGTCCCCGGCCTCGCCAAGACCCGGCTCGTCGAGACACTGGGCACGATCCTCGGCCTCGAAGACAAGCGCATTCAATGTACGCCCGACCTGATGCCGGCCGACATCCTCGGCTCCGAGGTCCTCGAGGAAAGCGAGACGGGACGGCGATCTTTTCGCTTCATCCCGGGCCCGGTCTTTTGCCAGCTACTGATGGCAGACGAAATCAACCGAGCGAGCCCGCGCACGCAATCGGCGCTTTTGCAGGCTATGCAGGAAGGCCGCGTCTCGATCGCCGGCCAATACCATCCGCTGCCGCGACCATTTCACGTGCTCGCAACCCAGAACCCGCTTGAGCAGGAAGGCACTTATCCGCTTCCCGAAGCGCAGCTCGACCGCTTTCTATTGCAGATCGACGTCGACTATCCCGACCGGGATGCCGAGCGGCAGATGTTGATAGCGACGACCGGTATCACCGAGGATCGGCCACGTCCGGCGATGAGCGTCGCCGAATTGATCGCGGCGCAACGTGTCGTACGCCGCATCCCGGTCGGCGAAAGCGTCGTCGAGACGATTCTCTCGCTGGTCCGCTCTGCGCGGCCCGATAGTCCCGCAACCGAAGGCATGACGCGCTTTGTCTCGTGGGGACCAGGGCCGCGTGCCAGCCAGGCCCTGATGCTCGCCTGCCGCGCCCGGGCGCTGATCGACGGCCGGTTCAGTCCGTCGATCGACGATGTTCTCGCACTGGCTCCACCGGTGCTGCGCCACCGTATGGCGGTCAGCTTCTCCGGCCGTGCCGAAGGTGTGACGGTGGCTCGGGTTATCGAGCAAATCTCGGCGCCGTTCCGGTGAGCCCCGCCGAATCAAGGCCTGCGTCGTTGTTGACCCGGCGGCGCGCAGCGCCAACCGCCTTGCGCGATCGGGCAGAGCAAGCCGCTTCTGTGCTGCCGCCGCTTCTCATTGCCGCAGAGCGGGTCGCCGTGACCGTCGCACAGGGGGTTCATGGTCGCCGCCGCGTCGGCCAAGGCGAGACATTTTGGCAGTTTCGACAATACCAGCCGGGTGACGCGGCCTCGCACATCGATTGGCGCGAGAGCGCGAAGTCGCAACGCCTCTATGTCCGCGAAACCGAGTGGGAAGCCGCGCAGAGCGTCTGGTTGTGGTGCGACGCTTCCGCCTCTATGGACTACAGCTCGGCGGACTACCTGACCGGTGCAGAGTGGCCAACAAAACGCGACCGCGCCGAGCTGCTGCTCCTCGCATTGGCGAGCCTGCTTGTCCGCGGCGGCGAGCGCTTGACCCTGCTCGGCAGCGGCATCGCACCGATGAACGGCCGCATTGCGCTGTCACGGATGGTCGAGCTGATCGGTCGTAACCCCGGGGTGGAGAGCCTGCCCGCCTTCGAGCCCTT
>JAFAHQ010000053.1 GCA_019237135.1 Alphaproteobacteria bacterium | reverse complement strand
TCATTCCACAAACGCCGTTCCTCGAGCTGCGCCTCGCGCGCCAGCTTCTTGATCAGCGTCTGATCGTCCTTGGACAACGTGTCCCAGGTCGGGCGCGAGAACACGAGAATTTCCGGCACGATCAGGTGCTCGGTCAGCGTGTAATATTTGGCGACCTGGTAATGGTTGTCGAAATAGAAGCTCGGAGGGTTGTTCTCGGCGCCGTCGACGACGCCGGTCTGCAATGCGCTGAAGACCTGATCATAGCCCATTGCGACGCCGTTGCCGCCGATCGCATTCATCATGTCGACGAACATCGGGTTGCCCATCACGCGGACCTTTAAACCCTTGACGTCGGCGATGTCCTTGATCGGTTTCTTCGTGTCGTAGAGATTGCGCGCGCCCGCATCCATGAATGCGAGACCGACGAGATGCGTGTTTGGGTTGTCGGTGACCTTGTCGAGCAGTTCCTGGCCGATCGGCCCGTCGATGACCTTATCCATATGCGCCGTGTCGCGAAACAGGAATGGCAGGTTGAAGACGTTGAGATCGTCGACAACCGGCCCCAATGCGCCGACGCTGACGCGGGCAAGCTGCAAAGCGCCAACCTGAGCCTGCTCGATCGCCTCCTTTTCGCCGCCGAGCTGCATTGAGGCGTACATCTGAATACTGAGCCGCCCGCCGGTCGCCGCTTCGAGCTTCTTGCCCATGTTCTCGACCGCCTGCACCGTGGGATAGCCCTCCGGGTGGACGTCCGAGGCCTTGAACACGCTCTTCTGTTCTGCCGCTCTCGGTTCCCGGCCGATCAGACTCCATAACGATGCGGTAATACCGAACTGCAGTGCCTGCCGTCTGTCGATCATGCCCACCGCCTTCACGCTTCCGGCTTTTCGAACAGGGCCAGGCTCTCCATGGCGAGCCCGTAGCCGAGGAGGTCGTGCATTTGGCGCCGCAGGTATTCGGTGAAGAGCAGCCGGGTATAGCGCAACAACAAGGTCGGCTTCTTGGTCAGATCCTCGGCCAATTCCCAGGCGCGCGCCAGCAGCTTGTCGGCCGGCAGCACCTCGGCGACGAGCCCGAGCCGCAATGCTTCGGCGGCGTCCAACGTCTGGCCGGTCATCAGAAAATAGCGACCGCGGTTCATCCCCAGCAGCAGCGGGTAGACGATGTGCATGCCGTCACCTGGCACGACATCCGAGTTGAAATGCGCCGAATCCTGGAATTGCGCAGTATCGGCGGCCAGCACGACGTCGCATAACAGCGGAATCTCGGAATGACGCCAAGCGGGACCGTTGATTGCGCTGATCACTGGCACCTCGATGTTCAGTAGGTTCATCAGCAGGTGGCGGCCCTCCCAATGGATCCGATCGATCCGCTCTATCGACGGGCGTGATGGAAAGGAGGAGGTCCCCGGGGTTGCGCGCGGCCCGGAAAATTCCCTCCCGGTTCCGGTCAGAATCACGACCCGGTTCTCACGGTCGGCGCCGATGTCGTGAAACGCCTCTGGCAGCTCGCCATGCGGCAGAAAGCCCCAACGCAGCGACTGACCCTCGGTGTGCAGGGTGACCTGCAGGATGCCGTTGCGGCGCTCCATCCGCACGGTCTGGTATTTCCCGGCGTATTCTTCGAACGAACTCATCTTCACCTCCCCTTTCGATCCCGGTGTTCTACCGCTTGGCGTACTTTGGCGCGAGAGGCTCACGCGGCGGGAATCGAGGATTCGCCCGGATCGAAGAAATCTTCTAAACTGGTTCGATAGGTTTCTCTCGTGGGAGGTCGTTCATGCCTGTGATTAAAGCCTTCGATCTCGCCTATGGGCGGATCCGTTCGCCCGATCTCGACAAGCAAGAGGAGTTCCTGACCGATTTTGGAATGGTCCGCGCGGACCGGACAAAGACAGCGCTCTACATGCGCGGCAGTGATCCGCCGCACCATATCCATGTCACCGAATTGGGCGAGCCGCGCTACGTCGGCATCGCGGTGCACGCCGCGAGCTACGAGGACCTCGAAAGAATGTCGCGGGTCGAGGGGGCGTCGAAGATCGAGGACATCGATGAGCCCGGCGGCGGCAAGCGCGTACGC
>JAFAHQ010000037.1 GCA_019237135.1 Alphaproteobacteria bacterium | reverse complement strand
GCACCCTCCCCTCCTCTGCCCCGAGCTCGTCGAGCACGTCGGCACCGCCGTAGATCTGCGGTATCCACAAGGATGAAGCGCCTTCGGCCGGGACTCCGCCCTCCATGACCTGATGCAGGCAGCCGAAAACGACATCGGGCAACATGTGGCCGACCGTGTGCCGGGCCGCGACGGCGCGCGGGCGCTTGGCGTTCAACAGGCAGCCTTCCGGGGCACCGACCGTGATCGGGGCGAGCGAGCCGGCGTTGCTCGGTACCTCGGGGGCGACCAGGCATTTGACGCCGAAGGCGGTATAGGCGAGCGTGTAATTCAGTACGACATTGATGCCGAAAGCGCTCGCCGGCGAGGTCCCGGTATAGTCGACGTGGATGCCGTTCTCGCCGATCGTCATCTCGGCGGCCAAGGTCAGCGGGCGGTCGTAGCCGTCCATCGTCAGGCTGTTGCGATACCGGCCCTTTTTCAGCTTGCCGATCTCCTCGACGGTCGCCTGCCGCGAAGTCTCGATGATGTGTTCGCCGAGCCGGTCGAGATTGGTAATGCCGAACTCCTCCATCATCTCGACGAGCCGCCGGCTGCCTTCGTCATTGCACGCAGCCAAGGCATAGACGTCGCCCTCGACCTGCAAAGGCTCGCGAACATTGGCGCGGATCACGCGTAGCAGATCGTCGTTCATCCGGCCTTCACGGGCCAAGGCCATCAGCGGGATTGATAGCCCCTCCTCAAAGACCTGGCGACCGTCGGGACCCATGCCGAGCCCGCCGATATCGACGACATGGACGGTGCTGGCGAAGAGGCCGATCGGCGCGCCGTGCAGAAAGGTCGGGCTGACCACCGTCAGATCGTGCAGGTGGCCGCAAGTCAGCCAGGGATCGTTGGTGATGTAATGGTCGCCGGGGCGCATCGTCTTCAGCGGGAAGGCGTCGAGAAAATGCTTGACCGCCGCCGCCATCGAATTGACGTGGCCGGGCGTACCGGTGACCGCCTGGGCCAGCATATTGCCTTCGCGGTCGAATACCCCGGCCGAGAGGTCGCCCGCCTCGCGTACCGTCGTCGAGAACGCGGTGCGCACCAGGGTCTGCGCCTGCTCCTCGACGACCGCGATCAGCCGGCTCCACATGATCTGCATGTGGATCTGAGACAGTGCGGTATTTGGTCTGGCAAGCATCGGCTTTCTCTGTTCAACTCCGCTCCCGCGCCTAGGCATAGTATGGCCTGCGCATCGATCCGGCAATGCAACCTCGATAGGCGAAACCGCCACGCAGATGCTTCTGGTTAACTCCGGGCTGCAATGAGAAATTGAGCTCGGAATCGGTCATTGCTGCACTTGCAGCAAATCTGCAGCAAAATCTCTCGTTAAAGTAGAAAAGTCGGCTTATCCCCTTTGACGCTCGCGGCCACCGGTGCTCGAAAGATATAATGCGATCGCGGCTATTTTGTGTTTACAGGAATAGCACACACATATCACTCGCCGCTTTTGATCTAATGCGCGATCGCCTCGAGAGCGAGGCCACGGGTTCGAGGGCCGAACCCGCCGATCGTGATCACCACGATCAACATCGCGAAAGCGATGAAGGCGAAGACCGCATTGACCCCACCCAAATTGAGCAGAAAGGCGACAACCAGTCCGGATAATGCCGCCGAGAGCCGGCTCCACGAATATACAAAGCCGATCGCGCGCGAGCGGATGCGGGTCGGGAACAACTCCGCCTGGTAATTATGAAAGCTATACGATAAGAGATTGTTGCACAAAGTTACCGCGACGCCGAGCGCGATCAACGCCGCCGGCAGGGTGCTGCGCGCGAACAGCATGCCGAAGACACCAATACCGATCGCCCCCAGACAGACTTGCCACTTGCGCTCGATTTGGTCGGCGAACAGCAGGCACAGCAATGGCCCGATCGGGTTGGCGATCGCAATGATGAAGGCGTATTCGAGACTCGTCGTGACCGTAATGCCCTTTGCGATCAACAATGTCGGAACCCAGGCGGCAAAGCCGTAATAGCCGAAGGTCTGGAAGAAATTGAAGACCGACAGAATGACGGCGCGCCGGTCATAGGGTGGCTGCCAGATCTCGGCGAAGGTTCCCCGGCCGGTCTCGGCGGGTACCGGCGGGCCGGGTGCCGGTAGGCTCGTACGGGATTCGGCGGCGACACGGCGCTCGATACCCTCGACGACGCGCTCGGCATCGGCAAGGCGGCCGCGACGCGCCAGCCAGCGCGGCGATTCGGGCAGTGCCAGGCGAATGAACCAGATCACGATCGCCCCACCCGAGCCGATCAGCACGACCCAGCGCCAGCCGTCGAGGCCGAGCGGCGCATGCGGAATCAGCAGCCAGGCAAGGAACGCGACGATCGGCACCGCTAGGAACTGGAAGAACTGGTTGAAGGCGTAGGCCCGGCCGCGATGGCTGCGCGGCACCAGTTCCGACACATAGGTGTCGATCGTCACCAGCTCGACGCCGATGCCGATGCCGGCGATAAAGCGCCACAGATCGACACCAAAGCCGGAGGTCTGGAACGCCATGATCGCGGTGGTGATCGAATACCAGATCAAAGAGAAGGTGAAGACCGTCCGCCTGCCGTAGCTGTCGGCAAAATGGCCGAGGAAAATCGCGCCAACGAACAAACCGGCAAACAATGCGAAGACGAATGTTCCGACCCCGGCCACGCCATAGGGGGCGAGAATGCTGAACGGGCCCAAGGATTCGGGCGTGAAGAAATTGGCTTTGACGAGGCCCGGCGCGATATAGGCGGTCAGGAAGAGATCATAGAGCTCGAAACCGCCGCCCAGCGAGATCAGAGTAACTAACACCCAGATGTGTCGGGTCATTGGCAACCGGTCGAGCCTCGCGGCGAGCTCCCCGGCGCTTGTGGTCGCCATTGGGCTGTCCTCCCATTAGGGTTTGTCTGGATGGATGATTCTTTCAGCGATA
>JAFAHQ010000008.1 GCA_019237135.1 Alphaproteobacteria bacterium | reverse complement strand
CACGATCATCGCTTTGGCCCTGTCGCCGAGCCCGTCCTTCAGGCCTTTCACATAGTCCTTGCCGTAGTCGTCGTTCTGATAAAGTACGGCGATCTTGCCATCGGGATGCGTCTCGAGAATGTAGTCGGCGTAGATCCGGCCTTCGCTCTGGTAGTTGGGCTGAAAGCCGATCGTCCACGGGAAGTGCTCCGGGTCACCCCATTTGGTGGCACCGGTGCCGACGAACACGTGCGGCACCTTCTTCGCATTCAGATATTTGTGGACGGCGGTGTTGGTCGGGGTACCTAGCGGGTTGAACATGAACAAGACTTCGTCGCTTTCGACGAGCTTGCGCACCTGCTCGACTGTCTTCGGCGGCGAGTAGGCGTCGTCGTACGAGATGAAGTTGATCTTGCGCCCGTTGATGCCGCCCTGCTCGTTGATCATTCGGAAAAATGCGCTCTCGCACCGGCCGATCGTCCCGTAGGACGAGGCCGGACCGCTATAGAAGCAGGTATTCCCGATCTTGATCTCGGTGTCGCTGGCGCCGGTGTCGTATTTCTTTTCTGCCCGAGCGCCGTCGGGAAGCAGCGCCGCCATCCCGCTCAGACCCATCGCGACCAGCAGCTGTCGTCTGCTTTGATCCATCATCCACTCCCGTCTTTAAAAGTCTCTGATCATCGCGCTCGCCACGCCCTCGCGCGCGCTAGCGCCAAGCGGGCAAAGCCGGCGGCGCCAGACGGCATGACGTAAATAACCAGCAGCAGAATGACCCCGTAAATGGCGCCGGCAAGGCCGGTCGAGAAGCGCTCGGCGATGTTTGGCACGTACAGCACGAAGAGCCCGCCAACAAGGCTGCCGGGGATCGAGCCGATGCCGCCGATGATGAGCCCGACAAGAAACGAGATCGACAACAGGAAGGTGAAGCTGTCGGGTGCTACGAACTGAACGGCGATCGCTCCGAGGGCGCCGGCGACGCCGGTGTAGAATGCGCTGAGACCGAAGATCAGGGTCTTGTATACCGCGGTGTTGATCCCCATTGCCACTGCGGCAATCGGGTGGTCGCGTATCGCCATCAGGGCCCGTCCGGTGCGACTGTGGACGAGGTGCGTCGCGCCGGCGAGCATCACTAGCAGCACCGCCAAGGTGAAATAATAGAGCCACTGGTCGGGGGTGAGCGGCAGTCCACCAGGCGGATCCGGCTTTATCAGCACGATCCCCTGGACCCCGCCGGTAAGGGCTTCGAGCGGCTGGAATTTGAGGATCTGTGGCATCGCCGCCGCCAGCGCGAAGGTCGCCAACGCCAGATAAAGCCCCTGCAAGCGCAACGCCGGCAGCCCGAAAGCGCAGCCGACGAAAAAGCACAGCGCGCCGGAACAGGGCAATGTCCAGTAATAGGCAAGATCGGCTTTGTCCATCAAGATCGCTGCCGTATAGGCGCCGAGGCCGTAGAAGGCGCTGTGGCCCAACGAGAATTGGCCGTTGAACCCGGTCAGCAAATTGAGGCCCAGGATCGCCAGCCCGTAGACCATGACCAGGGTCAGCTGGAAAATCACGAAATTGGTCGCGACCGCGGGCACCACCAGGGCGACCGCAACCGCGGCACCGATCGTCAGGTATCGCGCACCGGGCCGTGGCAACGCGCTCGCCCGCCGGGCGGCGACGGCCCCGACGGTCTCGGGCGGCATTACGCTCATACCCGGCTCACCACGATGCGGCCGAAGATACCCGCGGGGCGCACCAGCAGCACGGCGACGATCACGGCAAGTGCGATCGACAGCTTCAGCTCCCGCCCGAAATACGGGATGAAGGTGCCGGCGAGGTTCTCGATCACGCCGACCGCAAAGCCGCCGGCGACTGCGCCGCCGGGGCTCGTCAGGCCGCCGAGCACCGCACCGGCGAAGCCGTAGAGCAGCACCCCCAGCATCATGTTCGGCTCGAGGAACACCACCGGCGCGATCATCATGCCGGCGACGGCGCCGATCGCCGCCGACATGCCCCAGCCGAGCGCAATCATCCAGCCGACGCGGATGCCCACGAGCCGCGCCGAGTCCGGGTTCTCGGCGGCCGCGCGCATCGCCAGCCCAAGCCGCGAGCCGCGGAAGAACAGGTACAAAAGCCCGAGAATTACGAGCGTGACGCCGATCATGCCGGCCTCGTGGGTGCTGATCAGCCTTTCGCCGAACAGCGGCTCCATACCGAATGGGCTGGGAAAGGTCTTGATCGTGAAATTCCAGATCTCACCGGCAGAGCTGTTCAAGATGCTGAAGAGCGCGATGAACGCGATCAGCTGTGCCAGGATCGGCGCGTTATGGATCGGCTTGAACAGGATGCGCTCGATCGCGATCCCGCCGAGGAACGAGACCACCACCGAGGCGGCGAAGGCTACCCAGTACGGCTGGCCCCATTGGATCAGCTGCCAGGCGATGAAGGTCGCGAACATCGCCATTTCGCCCTGCGCGAAATTCAGGTGATCAATCGCCTGGTAGATCATCACCACGGCCAGCGCCATCAGCGCGTAGATCGCGCCATTCGCGAGCCCGGCCAGTATCTGCTGCAGCAACAATTCCATAGTCGTCCCTAATACCCCAGATAGGCGCGCTGCACCGCCTCGTCCCGGCGGATTTCGCTCGAGGGACCGCTCATGACGATACGCCCGGTTTCGAGCAGAT
Organism: Alphaproteobacteria bacterium; assembly: GCA_019237135.1. Lineage (GTDB taxonomy): Bacteria > Pseudomonadota > Alphaproteobacteria > ATCC43930 > CGMCC-115725 > AP-15. The sequence goes on along the minus strand of JAFAHQ010000008.1, from coordinate 3,047 downwards.
AGGCGTGCTCGGCGAGGTCGAGCGCCAGCTCGGCGTTCTGCTCGACGATCAGCATGCCGACGCCGAGCTCGAGGTTGAGCCGGCTGAGGATCTCGAACAGCTCCTCGACGATGAGCGGGGCCAGTCCGAAGGAGGGTTCGTCCAACAGCATCAGCCGCGGGCGCAGCATCAGTGCCCGGCCGACCGCCAGCATCTGCTGCTCGCCGCCGCTCAGGGTCCCGGCCTGCTGTCTGCGCCGCTCTTTCAGGCGTGGGAAATGGGCGTAGACCTCCTTGGCATCGCGGGCAATCTGGGCGCGGTCGCGCCGCGCCATCGCGCCCAGTTGCAGGTTTTCCTCGACCGTCATGCGCACGAAGGTGCCGCGCCCTTCGGGCACATGGGCGATGCCGAGCCGGACAATGTCCTCGGTAGCCCGGCCGGTGATCGTTTCGCCGTCGAAGCGGATCTCGCCGGCGGCACGAACGATGCCGCTCAAGGCGCGCAACGTCGTCGTCTTGCCGGCGCCGTTGGCGCCGAGCAAGGCGACGATGCCGCCCTCGGCAAGCGCGAAGTCGATGCCGTGCAAGGCCTCGTTCTGGCCATAGAAGGCGCGCAGGCCGTGCACCTCGAGCATCATCGGCTGTGCTCCCGCGGCCGGCCGAGATAGGCGAGGATCACCGCCTCGTCCTGCTGCACGTCGGCCGGCGTGCCTTCGGCGATCTTGCGGCCGAAATCGAGCGCGACGACCTTGTCGGACACCGACATGACGAGGTTCATGTGGTGCTCGACGAGCAGCACCGTGACGTGGCGGTCGTCGCGGATGCGCCGGATCAGCGAGCCGAGTTCGGCGACCTCCTCGTGGTTGAGCCCGCCCGCAGGCTCGTCGAGCAGCAGGAGCCTTGGTTGTGCGGCGAGCGCCCGTGCCAGCTCGACCCGCTTGCGCGTCCCGAGCGGTAGCCCCGCCGGGGTCGCGTGCGCGACCCCATTCAACTCGAGCACCTCGATCAGCGACCAGGCAAGCTCTTCGAGCGCCGCTTCGTGGCGCCGCACCCAAGGGAGGCGCAAGAGGTCGCTGACGAAGTCGCTGCGGCTCCGCGAGTGGCCTCCGATGCGCACATTGTCGAGCACCGACTGGCTCGGGAAGAGAGCCAGGTTTTGGAAGGTCCGAGCGATACCGAGTTCGGTGATGCGGTGCTGCGGCCAACCGAGTAGCGAGCGCCCGTCAAACAGGATATCGCCGCGGTTGGGCGTGTAGAGCCGATTCAAACAGTTGAAGAGCGTCGTTTTGCCGGCGCCGTTCGGGCCGATCAGGCCGAGAATCTGGCCTTCTTCGAGTTCGAAGGAGACGCCGTCGAGCGCAACAATTCCGCCGAACCGCAAGGCGACGTCGCGGACATCGAGGAGCGGGCTCACGTGCTTGTGTCAGGCGATCTACGGCAAGGCCCGCACATCAATCCTCCCCGTGTCATCGGCGACAATTTTCGCCGGTGAACCTGCCGGCCTCTACTTTTCGAGTCAAGCAGCGGGCGCGTCGACCGTCCGTTTATGATAATCATGATCTTGCAATTGCCGAATTCACATCCACATACTCCAAGCTGGCGGGCGGTTCGAAAATAGCCGATGCGTTGCGCGAGGAATCTTCGACGTTGAGCAAATGGAATTGCAACCTTTAGGAGAAATCCTGCTGTAGATATGCTGCAGATGCAGCAACACGCAATAATGGATTCAATTTAGGCTTGTAGCTGGGGTGTCTGCAATTCTAGCCCTTCATCGGCCGGACGGATGGGTCTACTCTCAAACGATCGGCAAGGCGGGAGGTGGAAATGGGCAGTATCAATGCCAGCGTCGATCTCCGCCGGGAAGGCGAGATCGCGGTCGTCACGGTCGACAACCCGCCCGTCAATGCGCTCAAGCACGAAGTGCGCGCCGGGCTTGCCGAGGCAATTCGCCAAACCCGCGACGATACGATGGTCAAGGCGGTGGTCGTCGCCTGCGCCGGACGCACCTTTTTCGCCGGGGCCGACATCACCGAATTTGGAATGCCGCCGCAGGCCCCGGGCCTCGGCGAGGTCATCGCCGCAATTGAGGCGATGCCGAAGCCGGCGGTCGCCGCACTGCACGGGACCGCTCTGGGCGGCGGCTTCGAGTTGGCTCTCGCCTGCCATTTCCGGGTCGCCGTCAGCGGAGCGCGCGTCGGCCTGCCCGAGGTCAAGCTCGGCCTGTTGCCCGGCGCCGGCGGAACCCAGCGCCTGCCGCGCCTGGTCGGCCCCGAGAAAGCTCTCAAGATGATCGTCACGGGCGATCCGATCGAGGCTCGTGAGGCTCTAGCGGATGGCGTCATCGACGAAATTGTCGAGGGCGACCTCACCACTGCTGCGATCACTTTCGCCCGTCGTGTCGTAGCCGAGGGCCGGCCGCTCCGGCGCGTCCGCGATCGCGAAGACAAGCTCGTGGCGGAGGGCTTCGCCGACGCCGCAGAGACGCTCACGCGGCGGCTGCGCGGCCGCGAAGCGCCGGCCGCCTGTGTCGAGGCCGTGCGCAACGCCATTGCTTTGCCCTTTGAGGAGGGGCTGAAGCGCGAGGGCGAGCTGTTTCGCAAGCTCGTCACCGGTGATCAATCAAAGGCCCAGCGCTACATCTTCTTTGCCGAGCGCGAGGCCGCGAGGGTACCCGGCATTTCGGAAGGAACAAAACCGCGTCCGATCGCGACGGGTGCGGTCATCGGCGCCGGCACGATGGGCGGAGGTATCGCAATGTGCTTCGCCAACGCCGGGATCCCGGTCACGATCGTCGAGACCGGCCGCGACCTTTTGCAAAAGGGCCTCGATCGCGTCGCCGCCAACTACCGCGCCACCGTGTCGCGCGGCGGGCTCGGTGCCAACGAGATGGAGCGCCGGATGGATCTGATCCACGGCGTCACCGAGCTCGAAGCGGTCGGCACGGCGGATATCGTAATCGAGGCGGTGTTCGAGGAGATGGACCTCAAAAAGCGGGTGTTCGCCGATCTCGATCGCGTGGCAAAGGCGGGTGCGGTGCTCGCCACCAACACTTCCACACTCGATGTCGAC
>JAFAHQ010000373.1 GCA_019237135.1 Alphaproteobacteria bacterium | reverse complement strand
CTCAGCCCTCCGGCACTCCCGCCAGGCGCAGCCCACTGTAAAGATGATCGCGCTGCGCGAGGTACGCCGGGTTATCGCTCGCCGCTCCGGCGCGGAACCTGGCGACGGTGAAATTAGGCACGAAATGCTGGGCGACCGCACGGACTTCGGCTGCCTCGGCAAGCAGCCCGGCAAGCGCCAGCGCGGCGGCGAGGATGAACCGGGAGAGTCCCCAATTCGGATTGATCTCGACCGACTTGCGCAGGCTTTCGATCCCGTGAACCACTCGCCCGAGAAAGAGCTCGCCGACGCCGACGAAGAAGTGCCACTGAAAGAGGAGCGGATCTCGCGGGCTCAGCCGCATCGCCTCCGCGACATGAGCCCGGCTGTCGCGGGCCCGCCCGAGCGAGTACTTCATCAGCCCGAGATAGGCGTGGGCTGCAGCGAGATGACCGTCCAGGCCGACAGCGTACTCGAACTCGCGCAGTGCACGTTCAGGCGCATGCAGTGCGTACAGGACGGTCCCGTATGTCACATGCGCCTCGGCGCGGTCCGGAGCCAGCGCCAGCGCCTGCTTCGCAGCTGTCTCGGCAGCGCGGATCTGTGCGTCGCGGTCGTCCGACGCGTACGACATGTTGACTTCCCACATGTGGGCGTTGGCGAAGCCGATCAGCGCCCCGACATTGTTCTCGTCGAGCCGCAACGCCGTCTCAAAAAAACGGCGGGCCCGTCGTGCCGACTCGAGCGACAAATTCCGGTTCCAGGCGGCCCAGCCGAGAAGGGTGTGATCGACCGCGTCGAATCGGCCGGGACGCTCCCGCGCCGCGCGGCGGCTCTCCGCCGCGACCATCTCGATGTGGATGGTCCGGGCCAATCGGGTGGTGACCTCGTCCTGCATGTCGAGAAGATCGCCGCGCTGCTTGTCGAAGCGTTCGGCCCACAGATGCCCCCCGCTCTCGGCGTCGACGAGCTGCGCGTTGAACCGCATTCGCTCCCCGGCGTTCTGCACGCTGCCTTCAAGGACGTATCGCACGCCAAGCTCGCGACCGATCTCGCGGACATCGATCGGCTTGTCCTTGTAGGCGAAAGCGGTGCTGCGCGAGATCACAAAGACCCCGGGACTGCGCGAGAGATCGGTGATCAGCGTCTCGGTGACGCCGTCAACGAAGGGGTTATCGTCCGCGCTGCCGCCGATGTTGACAAAGGGCAGGACCACGAGCGAGAGCCGCGGCGACGCGGACTCCCCAGCTTCGGGCGGGGCTGCCGTGCCGCCTTCCAAGTTTTCCCCGTTTGTCGTTGTCCCCGCGGCGGACGGTCGCTCGGGTTGCGCCTGCGAGCTCTCCCATAGCCAGCGCACCATGCGCTCCCGCGCGGTGCTGAGGTGGCGGCGGTAGGTCCCGAAGGAGAGAGAAAGCCGATCCGCCACGACCTCCTGCTTCAGGGAGGGTTGCGAATAGGTCAGCTCGAGTACCCTGCGCAGCTTCTCGTCGCGCGCATTGCCGAACAAAGTGCCGACGGTCTCGCACAGCAGCGCCCTAAGCTCCTGCGGTCCGTTGAGATTGCAGATTCCGTCGCGCAGCAACCGGTTTCGAGCAAGCAAATCGGGACTGTGGACGTCGCGCAGAGCGTCTTTAACCGCCGCTGCGAACTCCTCGTAGGCGAGCGCGAAGGCCGGAGCACTCGACGCTTCGCGAAAAGCTATCGGCGGCAAATCGACTGCATCGGAGATCGGCTGCTCCGACACAGCTGCGCCATCCTCCGCGTTCGTTCCCGGCGGGGGGACCGGGATCATCATGGCGAGCGCTCGGCGAGTTACAGATAGACTCAGTTAGAATTGGCATTCCCACAGCTATCGCAAGGCTGAAAGAGTTCAAAAGTAGAGACGGCATTGCAAAGTTCTAGCTGAACGCGGAAAAGCGACCGAACAGATCAACGGATGCGCTCCCGGCCCCGCGGTGCTTCTGGCGTATTTCCCGGCTCGGGGCTCAGGGGCCAGGGGCGACCGAAGCCGCGAATAAACGCTGCCCTTTCCGCGTCGCTCGATCGGTAAAAGATCAGCAAACAGGAGATTAGCGGCAGCGCCCTGCGTCTGTCGTCAGCTAGCCGGGACCGCCTGCCAGCCGGTGTTGCACTGGGTCACATAAGGGTAATAGCCGGCAGGATCAGAACAATAGTACCAAGTCTGCGAGGAGTAAGGTTGGCTGTAGTCGTAATACCCATAGTCCGGATACCCATAGTCCCCATAATATCCCCACCAGGGGTATCCGACCGCTCCACCAAAGAAAAACCTGCGATTGCCAAATCGATCGTGGTCGAACCTGCCATCGTGAAATCGATCGCCGTGGAACCCACCCCCGTGGGATCCAGCAAACCCGCCGCCGTGGAACCCGCCCCCGTGAAAGCCGCCCATTCCGCCGTGGAACCCTCCGCCACCGCCACCGCCATGTGGCCCAGCGTAGGCGAGATTTGGCTGGCTGAACGCGGTAGCGCACAGCAGAGCCGCTGCGATTGCCAGAGCCCTTCCCCTCCTGGGCCGTGCTTTTGGTTCGCTTAACTGTTGCATCGTCCGCTCCATTGTGCAAACCGCATATCGGGGCTGTGACAGCCGGACGCGGTTTTTAGAATCTTTAAAATGTTGATTGACCGCCCAAATCAAATCCGATGTTTTTTGCATTAGGTGTTGAACGGAATTCAGCAATGCACCGCGCCGATTTTGCAGATCTGATCGCGTTCGTTGCCGTCGCCGACAATCTCAGCTTCCGGGCGGCGGGCGCGCGTCTCGGCGTCACACCTTCGGCGCTCAGCCACACGATGCGGCACCTCGAGGAGCGCCTCGGCGTCCGATTGTTGAACCGCACGACTCGGAGCGTCTCGCTCACGGATGCGGGCCTACGCCTGCTCGACCGGCTGCGACCTGCGGTCGAGCAGATCTCTCGGGCGCTCAACGATCTCAAGAGCGAGCAAGGGCATCCCTTCGGGCGCCTGCGCCTCTACGTAAGCCATTTCGCCGGCGTGGCCGTCATCGCGCCAATCTGGGCACGCTTCTTATCGACCTTTCCCGATGTCCAGCTCGAAGTGCACACCGACGAGGCGCTGTTGGATATCGTGGCGAAGGGGTTCGACGCCGGTATCGGACCAAAATTCCAAGCGGCCGCGGACATGATCGCCGTTCGGGTAACCGGCCCGATGAAGGCGGCTGTGGTCGGCGCGCCGGCCTATTTCGCGCGACGGGGGCTGCCGCGTACGCCGGACGATCTCGACCAGCATAGCTGCGTTCAATACCGCTTGGCCGGGGACGGTGCCGTGTTCGATTGGGCATTCGAGCGGGACGGCAAGTCACGGCGAGTTACGGTGGATGGCCGAATCATCGTCAACGATCCCGATTTGGCAATTCGCG
>JAFAHQ010000238.1 GCA_019237135.1 Alphaproteobacteria bacterium | reverse complement strand
GAGACATAGAGTTGCCCGCTATCCTCCAGCACACCGCACCGACCATCCAATACGGCCCAAGACGGCGCTCGGTCATCACCCTATCGCTGACTGACGAGTTTTCCATTTCCCTTTCGCCATCACCAACCCCTTGTTCAGACATTCCCTAACCGTCGGACAGGACTGCGTGAAGGGCAGCGATCCGGTGGCGGTAGGTGTGCCCATCGTGGACTAGGGCGTAACTGGAGTCGGCAATTCGGCGCCGTTCCGCAGGGTCAGCGAAGCGTTCAATCGCCTCGTAGGCGTCGCTCATATCCGTATCAAGTGGGATGTAATGCTCGTCCGCCTTGAGGATGTCGTTATAGCGCCCACGCACCAAGATCTGGCAAGTTCCGGTTCCCGCTGCTTCAAAATGCCGAGATGAGATGGCTTTCGAATACATCGGACAGCGGGGGCGGTCGGTAAAGAAGCGACCCTTTATCTCGGCGAAACTGACATCCGGATGATCAAGCGCCTCGTGCCGGAGCGGCAGAAACTCCAATAGCCCTCGAAGCCGCGTCTTGAGGTGATATGGGAGGTGTCGAGAGACGGAATGCAGAAGACCGTCAGCCCGAATTGAACGCGATCGACCGCGCAAGAATTCCCGTATTGCAAGTGCCGTCCGATCGTCGCGCTCAAGATACCATGAACCGGCCTCGGTTCCCAGCGTTGCCCGACAGTCGTTGAGAAACGCCGCCCATCCGGCACGATCCAGCCGAGAGTTCGTGTCGATGTCGACGCGGAGCCCGACCACCGGCGCAATTCTGGCGAACACGTCGAGGACCCGGTTGCGCTCATCGTCGCCGATGAAAACGGGGTAGCGAGCGCTGCGACCGCCGATGTCGATCGTCCGGATCGGGTCCGGTGTGTCAGGACGAAAGACAGCCTCGTTCAGCGCGTGGGGGAGACCGAGGACTCTCGCACCACTATCGGCATAAAGCCACTGCCCGGTTTCGAGTGGAAGCTGGGTCCCGACGTAGTCGGCCGCGGTATCGCGTAGAAAGTTGCGCTTTTCACCGATCCGTGCCCACGGAATGTTGTACTCGTTGCCGATCAGCATCAAAAAGCGGCCCCGCCGGAGTTTGAGCGCGAGGGCCAGTGGTTTGATGAACTCGAGTGTATCGGCCGAGCACGAGTGAAGCGCAACGACAAGCTCGGCATCTTCGATCGCCCGTCTCGCGGCGCGGCGCGTATCTCGTTTGAAAAGATTGAATGTCGTGACGTCAAACAACGGAGATTGCGCGAAAGCTTCCGCCCAATCCAAGTAATATGAAGATCTGGTATCGTATTGGACAGTTAGGACGACGGTTTGAATACGATTCTCGGCCGACATCTGAGGTAATCGACGATAAGCGTCACCGCCTTGGCGGCGGCGCGCCCGTCGCCAAAGGCATCGATTTCCCTTCGTGGAGCATAATCCGGCCCTTTCCACAACCTATTCCAACCTGCTTCGATGGTCTCCACCCACTCGGTTTCGCTGCGCAACGTTACGCAGGGCACTCGGTGGAAATAGGCTTCCTTTTGCAATCCGCCCGAGTCGGTGAACACGGCTATTGCCGATTGCAGTAACCGGTGCATGTCGAGGTAGCCGACCGGATCGCAGGTCATAATGCCGGCGAGATCGAGGTTCCATGTTTCGATCTTCTCGCGTGTGCGCGGATGGATCGGCAGGACCACCATACAGCGGCGCGCCCGCTCCCGCAGAAAAGCGAAAATCCCACTCAAGGTTTCGCTGTTCTCGGTGCTCTCAGCGCGGTGGACAGTGGCGACTGCGTAGGAGCAGCCGGCAATTCCCAAACGTTCGAGCACGCGCGAACGCCGAGCCGCAGCGGCGGCGAACAATGTCGCGTCATACATCACGTCGCCGATGTTGTGTACGCCGCGCGCGATGCCTTCGCGACGCAAATTGTCTGCGGCTGTCGTAGTCGGGCACAGTAACAAGGCGCTGACGTGATCAGTCAGCACCCGGTTGATCTCCTCGGGCATGCGCCGGTTGTAGGATCGCAACCCGGCCTCGAGATGGGCGACCGGGACACGCAGCTTTGCCGCCGCCAAGGCGCCGGCGAGCGTCGAGGTCGTGTCGCCTGGCACGAGCACGAGGTCCGGCTGCTCCTCGATGATGATCCGTTCCAGCGCGGTCAGCATCCTGCCGGTCATCTCGCCGTGGCTGCCGCTGTGGATGCCCAGATTGACGCGCGGTGCCGCGAGCCCGAGCTCCTCAAAAAAGATCTGCGACATACCCGGCTCGAAATGCTGGCCCGTGTGAACAAGGATCTCGCTGATCCCGTCTACGGCAGCGATCGCCCGAGACATTGCGGCGGCCTTGACGAATTGCGGCCGGGCGCCGACGACAGTCAGGATACGCGACCCGGTCAGACTAACGCCTCTCGCAGTTCCGGCAGAAAACGGGCATGCTGTAGCATGCAGCGCCGGATCGTGTCGCGGTTCGCGCGGGTCCAAGCGATCGTGCGCTGCAACCCGTCGTGCAGCGAGGTAGCGGCGACAAAGCCCAGCTCTTTGCGCGCTTTGTCCGGCGTGCCGAACCGCCGGCCCGAGCGATCCCAATCGCGCGCCGGCGCCAGTGCGACCGGTGTAGGATTCTGGGTCAGCTCGTTGACGAGCCGCGCGAGGTCGAGGATCGAGGTCTCGACCCCGGAGGCAAGGTTGTAGACCTCGCCGGGACGGCCCTGCCGGGCGCAAGCGATCAGGCCTTCGACGATGTCCTCGACAAAAATGAAATCGCGGGTCGCGACGCCGCCGTTTTCGACCGGGAGCGCTTCACGTTGCAGCGCTTTCCAGACGAAGGTCGGTGTCACGTTGCGCCACACCGTATGCGGCGTGCCGCGCCAACGTCCAGCACCGAGGATCTCGCCCGGCCCGTAGACGTTCTGAAACCGCGCCTTCACAAACGGCAGACCGTAGCGCATGAAGTAGTAATTGCCGTACATCTCACCGATCAGCTTGGAGATCGAGTACGGGCTGTCGTGAAACAGTGAGGCCGGCGCGTCTTCGTCAGTGGCCCGCGGCCGATCAAAGGTCTTGGCTGCGACGGCACACCCCGCCGCCGCGTACACGACTTTTTTGAGCCTCGTGAAGTCCTTCAGGCGGTCGAACAGTTTCAATGTCGCCAAGGTATTGTTTTGGTGATCGGCGAGTGGATTATGGATCGACGACTGGTTGCCATGGTAGCAGGCAAGGTGAAACACGAAATCGAGGTCGTGGGGTAAGCCGTCCAGCACCTCGTCGTCGGTGATTGACGCGAAAACCCGCTCGACTACCCGATGGTGCAGCACACTGCTGATGTCGGCTGATAGAAGATTGTCGACGATCACCAGCCGAGCTGGCGCCAATTCTAAAAGGCGGCGGACCAAAGCGCTGCCAATAAACCCGGCGCCGCCGACGACTAAAATCGTCGAACCTGCGAAGCCCAGCTTGGTCATGGCTTTTGGGCCGCAGACTGCAGGTGGCTATGGATGGTCGGCACCCCGTGGGCGTCATACCACCGGATCACTCGGCTAATCATCTCCGCGAACCCGACTCTTGCCTGCCATCCCAATACGCCGTGGGTGACTGACGGATCGAGGACGAGGGCCGGAACATCGTCAGAGTTCGGCGGCACGACCGGAATAGTCTTCGGCGGGCTGATGCCCAGGCATGCCGCAACCGCGCAAAAGACCTCTGCGATCGTGTGACCTTCCCCGGTCGAGATATTGAAGATCCCGGTCGGGACCTCCTCGTGCAGCGCGACGCTCATCAACTCGAGGAAGTCGGACATATCGAGGAAGTCTCGTACCGCGTCCGTGCAAAAGCACGTCTGTCCAGTCTTGAGACGCTTGTAGAAGGTTGGAATGGGCCCGATAGCGAGGCGGGGTCCGGTAACATTAGCGAGCCGCAACGAGATCCACGGCAGATCGCTGATGGCCACATAAGCCTCTCCGGCCGTCTTCGAAATGCCGTAGCTGGTGAAAGGTCGGGTAGCGTGATCGACCGGGATCGGCACGCGATCTGGCCGGCCGTAGCACAAAGCGGTTTGGAAATAGACAAAGCGCTTGATGCCAGCGTGGCGCGCCGCGTCGACGACATTGATCGTGCCAATCACGTTGGTGGCCGCATCCTCGCGCCAGTCTTGCGGGTCCTTATAGGCGGCGGCGCTGTGGATGACGTGAGTTGGCGCAAACCGCGCAAAACTCTCATCGATCAGCTGACGGTCGACAACGGTTCCTTCGACCAAGCTCAGCCCCGGCAATTCGGGCAGCACTTCGCGCCGCCCGGTCGCGAAATTATCGATGACCAGGATCTCGTGCCCTTGCGGTAGGTATGCCTCGACGAGATTGGACCCGAGGCAGCCGGCACCGCCAGTGATCAGAAGTCTCACTAGTTTTTCCCGCTACTGAGATGTGTGTAGCCGCCCTGCACTCCGTAGTCCTTATAGTAGGCGACTGTCGCGGCGACGATTTCGTCGAGTGGCGTGAACCGGATCTCGCCGAAGTCACGGAAGGTGCGGCTCGGGTCCAGGAGAATCGTCGACGCATCGTCTGGGCTGAGCGGCCGCATCTCGGGCTCGGGATACTCGTTCAGCCTCATCGCTCGAACCACTGCTTCGTAAAGGTCCTTTACCGCGACATCGCGTCCAGACGAGAAATGATAGGTGCCGCTGCCGGTACCCTCCGCGGCCTTGATCACCGTTCGAGCCAGATCATGAACGAATACGAAATCGCGCCGCGCCTCGGTGACAAAACACCGTTTCCCGTGCGCTAGACGATCGAAGAAGATAGGCAACGGCCCGCTGACATTGCGCGGGCCGACCACATTGGCGAGACGAAAGGTGATCCAATCGACGCCGCTCAGTTGGATGTACTGTTCCCCAGCGGTCTTTGAGATTGCATAGCTGCTGTTGACCGGATCGATCGGGTGATTGAGCGTGATCGGCTGCTCGCGCGGTTTAGTGCCGTAACAGAGCGCTGTCTGGAAGTAGATCAGTCGCCCGACGTTATAGGTCTTGCACGCACGCGCCACGTTCGCGCTGCCTACGCAATTGGTCAATGCGTCGGACTGCCAGTCGCCGGGATCCTTATAGGATGCGGCGGTGTGCACCACGACATCGGGGCGAAACTCGCCAATCAGTCCGTCTACGATAGCGGATTGAGCGATACTGTCCTCGACGAGGTGCAACCCTGGGTATGGCTTGAGATTGTCACGTCGCCCGGTAGCGAAATTGTCGATCGCCAAAACTTCGTCCCCGCGAGCGAGCAACAGGTCAATGATGGTAGAGCCGACCAAACCCGACCCGCCGGTCACAAAAACTTTCATTACCGAAAACTCTCCATTGTGGTGGCCGCGGCAACCGGCCCATCGATGTTTAGGGCGCGTCGCGTCAACTTTCCGCTGCCATCGACACCGTGCCCGGCGCATCGGTCAACATTCGGCGGTACCCGGCGGCGCGATCATGGAATATCTGGTGCCAAAGTTCGAGGCTCAGCAGCCCCCAAAGCTTGCGCGAGAACCGCCCAGCCTTGTCGAGGTTGGCGAGCACGCCGTCAGCGTTCAGGAATGGCCGGTGGCGAGCGTTTCGGCTGCGGAATGTGTCGTTCATTAAATCGTGCAGCTCACCCGAAAACCATTCCTTCAGCGGCACCGGAAAGCCCATCTTGTCACGTCTATCGACAATGGCGGTAGGAAGCTCACGCCCATAGGCGAGCTTGAGCAGATACTTCATCCGGCCGCCGGCGAATTTCACGTCGGCGGGAACCGTCGCGAGAAACTCGATCAGCGGATGGTCGAGCAGCGGCACTCGGCTCTCCAGACCGTGCGCCATGCTCATCCGATCCTCCACCTGAAGCAGCGCGGGCAACAAGCATTTGAAATCGAAATGCGTCATCTTGTCGAAATAGGCTTCCTTATGGACGTTGTCCGGGTTATTGAAAATTACCCTGAACGCTTCAAACACCTGCCTCTTGTCGAGCAGCTTCCAATCGACCTCTTCGCTCATGTCGGTCGAGCGATCTATGAGGCGGAAATACCGTTCGTCGAGAGCCCCGAATAATCCCTCGCGCCAGAACTCAGCCATCAGCGGCTTATATTCACGCAGCAACCCGAGATTCGGCACGATCGACTCGATAGTCACGATGAAATTGCCGTTTTTATAGGTACCGTCGAGCGCTGCCTTGATGCATTGCTCGAAATAAGCAAGCAGATAACGGGCGTATCCGCCGAAAACTTCATCGCCTCCCTGGCCACCGAGCACCACCTTCAAGTGTCGGGCAGCGAGCTCCGACACCATGAATTGCGGAAACGAGCCGGGCCCCGCCACCGGAAAATCGAGGTGATAAATTACATCGGAAATGTGGTCGCGAAAGTGATCCGCGGTGATGTCGATGGTGTGCAACCTCGCGCCCACCCGATCGACCGCGGCTTGGGCGAAATCGCTCTCGTCGTAGCCGGGAAACTGAGTGAAACGGCCATGGAAGCATTCGGACATGCCTCGCTCGGTCTTGCCGGCCAGGATAGCGATCAGGCTGGAATCGACGCCTCCGGAGACATATGCTCCGACCGAGACATCGCTGCGCAAGTGCACGTCTATCGTGTCATTGAGAAGCTCGACCAGGCGGCGCTCGAAATAGCGTTGATTGTGCTCGTAGTCGATATTGTAGCGAACGTCCCAGTAGCGCTGGATTTTGATATTGCCGTTCTCAACGATCAGCGCGTGCCCGGGCATCAGCTGCCTGATGCCGCAGAACAAAGTTGCCTCGCCAATGGTGTATTGGAACGTCAGGTATTCCGCTAACGCCGCCCGATCGCTCTCGATTTCGGGCAGGAAAGGCAGCAAAGCCTTGGCCTCTGAGGCGAAGACGAACAGGTGGCCGATCGTTGCGTAATAGAACGGTTTTATGCCGAAGCGGTCGCGCGCGCAGAAGAGAGATTTGCGCCGCTCGTCCCACAGCGCGAAGGCAAACATCCCGCGCAGACGGTCGAGGCAATCGAGGCCATAACGGTCGTAAGCCGCAAGGATGCACTCCGTATCCGATGTCGAATGGAAGCACCAACCGTCGCCGAGCGCCTCGCGCAGCTCCAAGTAGTTGTAGATCTCTCCATTGTAGGTGATCGCTGTCGGCCCGGGCGCGAGCATCGGCTGCTGCGCCGCCGCACTCAAATCGATGATTGCGAGGCGGCGATGCACGAGCCCCACACTTCGGCAAGCGCTGGTCCACGCGCTATGACCATCGGGCCCGCGATGCGCGATGAGGCGGTCGAGAACGTCCAGCGCCGAATCCAGTAACGGGACAGGTGCTCCGTCGATAGATACGATGCCTGCTATGCCGCACATCTTATCATCACCTCAATCAGCCGGACGCTGTGTCCACAAAAGGCCAGGCCGCCGGTCCAGCAACCCCATCGCGTTGTCATTGGCACCCACACCGCTTTATGTTATACGCCAAGGGCGGTAAGCGCCGCAGCCGGGCTGGTCCGCCGCTCGCGCATGACATCACCGAGCAGATCAGCGAGACGCCTGGCCTCCAGTTCCCAACGGAGTTCGCGCGCCAGCCTTGCCGCTTCGGTACGGGAAGCGTCGGCGGCCGCGCTGCAGTGCATAATCGCGCCGGCGAGCGCTGTTGGATTGGGCCGATCGAGGCAGACGCCAACCCGCCGGTCGCCAATCGCTTTCTCGACTTCAACGAGCGGCGCACGCACGAGAGGCAAGCAGGCGGCCACGACCTGGAAGAACCCATTAGGCAGTGCATTGCGATAGTTTATCGAACGGGGCTCATAGAGCACCATGCCAACATCGGCCGAGCGGATCGCCGGTACCACCTCGTCCGGATCGAATGGATTGCCAAGATGAAGCCGTGAAGCGATGAGTTCGCGCGGCAATGTCCCCGTTACCGCTTCATAGCCGCGTCCGATAAAAGCGAAGTGGAAATTACCGGGCAGAAGAGCGAGTGCCGCGGCCGCGACCCCGATCGCCATTCCGGGCTTGTAATTGCCGATCATCACGCAAAGCCGGTCTGTGGGATTGAGGCCAAGAAGCGCGCGCAGATCCGCGCCGCCGCATCGGTCGCGCCTGTCGTCATGGCAATTCCGGATGACCGCGGGACGGCGGCCGAAGACCCGTTCCATTTGGTTGGCGACGCCGTGGCTGACTGTCACCACGGCGTCGGCGGTGGTAACCAGTTGGCTTTCTAGCCGGTCGTAGAACGGACGCAACCGATTATGGTCAAACGAGGGCTGCGCCTCTGGCGGATCGATCTCGCGATAGAAATCATGTGCGTCATAGATGATGCGCGCCCCACTGCGCGCTGCGATCGGCATTACGGCCCGATGCATCTCGAACGAGTGCAGGTAGTAGAGATCCGCCGGGGGCAGTCGAGCGCGCGGGATGTGATAGTGGCACCGCCAATCGTGCGCTCTGAACGCGGCATAGAGCATCGCCTCGCCCGGACTGCCGAAACGGCCCTCACGCAGTGCCGACACTACTGACCGCAGGTGTCCATGGCGCAACGCCGAACCCGAGCGCGACTCGGCGACCGATCGACGGAGCGACAGTACTTCGAGCCGGTCGTCCCAGAACCGGTTACGGCTCGGCCAGCCCTCCACGACGATCGAGCGAAAACCCGAATCGGCCAGTGTGCAGGCGATGCGGTATGCGCGGCTATCGGCCTGGAGCGCCATCGGCGTCACGGAAACGGCGATGCCGCGTTCCGGTCTCTCGATCATGGTCTCACGATACCTGAAATAATGAACGGTCGCGACGGCCGAGCCGATTCAGACGGAGACCGCGAATTGGCGTCCCCAAATTCCAAGATTGACGATACGCCAGATCGAGAAATCGACCGGCCGACCTCCATCGAGCATGTCCGCGACGTGGGCGCGAACCCCGTGCTCATTAAGCAGGCCGGGATAACGTGCGAGGGTATCCTCGACACCGCCCAGCACGGCCTCGCGCAATTGCCCGCGGAACCACACCTCCTCGGGCGTCGCAAAGCCGAGCTTGTCGCGCCGCATGCGAACTCGCGGCGGCAGGATTCCGCACATGGCGCGCCGCAGAACCCGCTTTGTGTCGCCGCCGACAATCTTGTGCTGGTCGCCCAGTGCAAGCGTAAATTCGACGAGACGGTGATCCAGAAACGGCACCCGGGCCTCGATACTATGCGCCATGCTGTTGCGGTCCTCCCAATGCAGCAGCATCGCTAGGTTGGACGATTGGGTCAGCACCACACAGAGGTCACCAAGATCTTCGATCGGAGGCCGCTCGATACGTTCGCGTGCGGTCTCGAAAGCGCTCCGGACAAGATGCGGGCGCAGCGCCTCGCCATTGAGCCAGTCGTGCTGCGTTAAAGCCTGCCGTTCGTGCCGCAACCAACGTGCCAGCCACGGCGGCGCCAAGGGCAGGAGAATGGCTCGCATTTGCTCCGAGAAGGACACGCCATGCCAAGCGTGCCGTTCAGCCATAGCGCGCAGCAGCGTGGCGAACCGGCGCTGTCGAACCAAATTGGCGAAATAATACGGAAAGCAACCGTGATATCCGGCGAGCTGCTCGTCGGCGCCTTGACCGTCAAGCATCACTTTGAGACCGGCACGGCGGGCCTCCTCGAAGACACACCATTGGGCAAAGATGCTGGTACTGCCATAAGGCTCGTCCTGGTGCCAGGTGATGCGCTCGGCTAGCGCATAGGCATCCTCAACCCGCGGATAGCACCAATGCGGCGTGCTGTTCGTGCGATCGACGACCATCTCTATGTAGGGCCGCTCGTCTACCGCCTGTACGTCATAGCAGGCGCTGACGCTATGCACGCGGGCACCATCGCCGAGCGCATCGAGCTCGCGGGCCATCAGGCACACGATTGAAGAGCTGTCAAGCCCTCCCGACAGGCAACTGCCGACCGGCACGTCTGAGCGCAGATGTATGTGCACCGACTGGGCCAAGAGTTCGGCGAAACGCTGCGCAGACGAGCGCTCGCAAAGTTCAAGCGTTCCCGGCTCTATGATGCCATACCACCGCCGCACCGGCAGAGGCTCCGTCGGGCGCCAGTCGCGCAGACTTAGTTGCGCGCATTCGCCGCCCTGTAACTGGCCCACGCCATCGAACATCGTCTCGGTCGTGTGATCCATGATACCCGCCGACAGGAAATCATAGGTCTTGGCCAGATTGAGCTTGGCGATGAATTCAGGAAGGGCAGCGATCTGCTTGATCTCCGAGGCGAAAGCAATGCCATGTAGGCTAGCGTAAAAGTACAGCGGCTTGATGGCAAACCGGTCGCGCACAGCGAAGACGATTTGTGCTTCCCTGTCCCAAAGGACGAAGGCGAACATGCCCACCAGCCGATTGAGCGCTGCTTCGCCCCAATGAGCATAGGCGGCGAGGAGCACCTCGGTATCCGAGTTAGTGCGAAACCTGAATCCGGCCGCCACCAGTTCCTCACGCAGCTCGATATAATTATAAATTTCACCATTGTAAGTGATCCAGTAGCGATCATCGGCGTAGCTCATCGGCTGCGCTGCCGCGTCCGACAAATCGATGATGCTGAGCCGACGATGGCCCAATGCTAGTGGCCCCTGGACAGTATCGAAAACTCTCCAGCCGTGTCCGTCCGGGCCACGATGGGAGGCCAAGTCGATATGCTTCGCATTTGGTGGGAAGCCGAACGAAAACCAGATGCCGCACATGAACCGATTTATCCCAGAGCTATTTCGGGCACCAATTGCTGATACGCATTGACCATGCGCGCCGACTCCCGTTCCCAGCAAAGCTCTTCGGCGGCGGCCAAGGCGTTGCGTTTGCAGGCGTCGATGCGCTCGCGGTCAAAGCTATTAATCGCGGATGCGATCGCCGCCGGATCGAGCGTCGGGATCAAGACGCCAAGCTGATACTCTTCGACCAGGCGAGCCATCTCCGGCAGATCGCTGACGCACAGAGCCAGCCCGGCCATGATGTACTCGAAAAATTTGTTCGGGAGCGCGAACGCGTTGTGGCGCGAATGCCCGGGCAAAGCAAAGAATCCGATGTCAAAGGCGGTGGCCTCTTCGACGAGGGCGGTCATCAGTACGGGCGGGACCAGGCCCACTCGGTTCTCCAGCCCCCCGTGACGTATGCGTTGCCGCAACATGTCGCTATACCCGGGGTTTTCGGGGCCTCGTATCGTCAATTCGAATTCCGGCCGCCACGACGCCACGCTTTCGATCGTCTGCTCGAGCCCGCGACCGATCACAATGATACCGTGATAGAGAACCCGAATCCGCTCGCCGGTCGGGCGGAAGCGGAAGGGCTGGTAAAAAGGCGTATTCCGGATCACCAGACTCGGGCGCGGCAGCTGGTACATCGCATCGAGCCGCTCGGAAATACCGGCGGATACGGAGGACACCACTGCAGCGCCGCCGATGTATTGCCGCTCCACCGCACAGACAAATGGCCTCTTCCACATCCGCCAATGCAGCTTTTCAGCATATTCTTCGACGGCGAACTCATGAGTGTCGTAGACGTAACTGCCGCCTTTCTCCTTCGCCAGGCGCGCCGCGATAGGCAACGCGATCCAGTCATTCGCGAGCCAAACACACGCGTCCACGGTTTGCGCGAGTTCGTACAATTCGATGATCGTCGACTGCATCATCCAATACAGCTTATCGGCGATACCGGGCTGAAACCGCACCCTAATTAGCCGGGATGCATAGCCCAAATGTCCTCCCGGCACGACCTTGGACAAGATCTCTATGCGCTTCAAACGCATTCGGTAATATAATGCATAAAATTTGTGTTTTACTCTCCCTTGAAGGTTCCGAAGAGAGAACTGTCCTTGTTTCTTAAATAATTCACGGTGTCGTTGTAAGAATCGTAAGTTTAGCGAGTTATGATACGTCGAATAACATCGCTGTACGACCCTGACCCTCGCATTGAGGATATTATAGTAAGTTCTATACAACGCCCCAACGCATTTTACTCGCACTGTCGATGCTCGATAGTAGATGGAATATATCGGTCCGACCGATCTATGCCGAACAGGCGCCTGCCACGGCAGGCGCTCATCCAAAAATACGAGCCGCTTGTGTTTAGTTTCGACATTAGAGGAATGAGCGGCCTCATTGTAAGGACTGGAACCAATGTCACAAACGAACACATCAAACGCAGCGGCTTCGCGAAGGGGTGGTATAACCCCAACAGTCGTCTCGGATACTGATTCTGGGACACCCGCTGGCGCGGGTGATTGTATCGGTGATGGTACAACCTCGACAACTGCCGCGGACTGGGCGGATTTGTCCAGTGAAGATTCGGACATTTCTGATGACGCTTGTGCTAGCGCGTTGGCCTCAGGTATTGCTTCCCCGTCGACAATCGCCGATTCGGGAGCCGCACTCACGGTCCTCGTAACCTCAGCGCCCAGGTCGTTTTGCGCATTAGTGAGAACCGTCCAGTCCGGTGACGTTGACTGAGCACCCCGTAAACCAACGGACACCACCTCCCACCCTGCCCGTGCAAACGCATCGCCTTGCCGTCGCACCCGGGGATCGTCGGCGATCGCCGACATGGAGATGATGCAGATCCGTGGCCGAACAGAACCTTCGCTGCGGCCGCCAGGTATCATCAATTAAGTAATGCTTATCTGTAACGTTATTTTCTCGGGCAACCGGTATTCGCTTGTGACAGATGCTGTCCAGCCGAGCGCGACAAGCAACCCCGCGTAGGCGGTCGCTCGAAGGCGCCGGCGGTGGCTCCGCAGCGATTGCTGCGGGCGGGCTGAAAGCGAGCCGCGTTCAGCTAAGTCCTGCCAGGTCAATCAAGCGGCGGCGAACTCCGAGCGGCAACCGCCGCCAAGCCGCGCGGACGAACCCGATGCGGGCAGAGCGCCTCACCATCGGAATTGCAATGAGCCGGAAATCGGAGATTTTGCTGGACGACGCGATCGAACCCGCCCGGGCGTCACTCAGTGCGGCGATTTGCTCCTTCAGTCGGACAATTTCGGCGGGATAGACGGTGTTCAAATGGGCAATCTCAGCCCGATAAAGCTCAATTTCCCGGGCAAGTTTCACCGCGTCTCGCGGCGGAACAAGGCCGGTCGAAGATATCTCACGGACCGGGCTTCCTCGTTCAGCGTGTCTACGCCGCGACAGCAACAAGCGCCACACCCGGCCGCCCGCTTGTTGTGCCAACTCGCTCTCGGTTTTTCCCATGTTCAGCGCCGCCGTGATGACCGCGTTCGTGTCATCGAGCGCCGCTGGACGTTCGGCGACCGCGCTTGTGGCAATTCCTGGTCGTCGAGCCGAGATTGGCCATAAACGCGCCTTGTCGCCTCCCGTCAGGGCAACAACGGGAACACTGACGACCGTTGCCCGTGGGGTCCGTCCGACACGTGCGTCAAGATATCGATCGCAGCTCTCGACGAACGCCCGGTAAGAATATCGCTGTCCATCGATAATGTCCCGGTACGCCCGCTCGGTCACCTCCCGCAGGTAATCCAAATCCGATATCGCTTCGAACACAGCCTGAACGTTTGAATAGTCTTTCTTCAGCGGGATGTAATGCCTCTCAGGTTCGATCACCCCGGAATAGGAACCCTCGAAAAGCACCAGCGCGGTCCGCAGTCGAATGGCCTCGAACACCTTAGGCGAAACCTGTCCCATCTGCACTGGAGTCTGAACATCATTGAGGAAACGGTCGGAGAATTCCTCAAATGTTAGTTTCGCATGTCGCTTAGACAGCGCCTTCAGCGACCCATCGAAATCAAAAACCTTCGACCCGCTTTCTGTCCCGAGCATCGCACGGCAGGAGCCGACAAACTTGTACCAGTCGCCTCCGTGGATGCGTCGCGAATTCTCGACCTCGATATCGGCCGGGATGCCGAAATCGGCGCACAGCTTTTGCATGTCGCGACCGATCCGGTACTTGTCATAGCCTAGAACTCCGTAATGATGCGGCAGCTGACGGCCCCGATAGCCCAGGTAAATCGGCCGCTCGGCAAGAGGCAACGCATATAGGTCGAGATCGGGATCCTCCGGAACATAGCCGGTAAGCGTATCGACGAAGTCGACTAGCGGGAAGCGCTGCCGCGGATAAATCAGCGAGACCTGATGCAACGGTATGTTGGTGTAGACGCTGTCTATTTCGAGTCGCTCGATCCACTGCCGCGCCGTTTCGGTGTTCTCGTATTCGTCCTGGATGAACAGCACCTTGGGGCCGCGGTACCGCTTGATAGCGTTGACAATCGCTTCGACAATATGATCCGTCACCGATACTCGGACGGAGTAATGAATCACCAGCGCGTCGAAGCACCCGAAATCCAGGTCGTCCGCAGACCCACTTCTATCATCAGCCAGATATGTTGCCGACATGAAGTGATAGTTGTGACGCGAATATTTCTTGAAGCACTGAAGATGCTCATAAACCGTGCGGACAGTCGCAGACTCATCGTCATAGAGCATCAGAAGGTTCAGGCTTGACGTGCTTGGCTGTAACTGCCGAATCATCTCGCCAATCGTCGCGACCGCTTCGGAAAAGCGTGCGTCATACGACTGCTTGAGCGCCGCTTCGTTCCGGGCCGCCAGTGCGTTCGGTACGCTACGCGTCCCTTCCAGCCGTTCAATCGCGCTGGCGAAGCCCTCCGCCGTGGTTTCAATCGCGAAAAGATCGCCCCTGCCTCGCAACGCGTCAATCGGCACGCTTACGACCGGCAGACCGGAAGCGACATATTCGTATGCCTTCAGCGGCAGCGAGCGCTCGATCCAGGGGTCCCGCTTGAACGGGATCAGGCCCACAAGCGCCTGCTTTGCCAGTAACGCCATGGCATCGACCGGCAGATGGCCGAAATGGACAACATTTGGGCGCGCCAACAGAGACCGCCATTCCGGTGGCGCGTCGTGGTCCCAACCGCAAAACCAAAACTGCCAATCGGGAAGACGCTGGGCGAGCGCGATCAGCAGCTCGTAATCCAACCGCTCGTTGATACCGCCCTGGAATATTGCGACGCGCGCGCCATTCTCGGGTGGAGCGTAGAATTGCGCCCCGGTGTCGCGCCAGTATTCGTAATCGCAGCCGTTGGCCAGCGTGATGCAGCGCCCGGCATAGCCGGCATGTTTGCGGTAGGCCGCGGCCACCCCTTCCGACACAGCGACCAGCAGGTCGACTTTGCTCAGCACCCGGCATAGCGGCACGCTCACGGCGCCTGTCGTCGCGCGCAGACCCTCGCTCGGCGTCACATAATCCTCGGTCGCGTGATAAACCCGCAGCCGCGGCCGCGACAGTCCAATGTAATCCTCGAAAAAGGTGTTGTAGATCCACAGCAACGGCCGGAAGACGCTGCGTGCCTTCAGCTCCTCGTCGAGCAGGCCTGCATGCGCCTCGTCATATACCGCCGGCACGTGCACCAACGTGATGTTCGCGCCTGAAACCGGCTCGAAACGGACGGCATCCTCCTCACCGTCGGCTTGCACGAAATAGACCGCGAGGTGCCGGGCGAACCGCGTGGCGTAATGATAGCGGTTGCTCCGCGGCTCGGTATGCCAATCCGACCAGGTCAACATGACCGCCGCGTCGAACGCGAAGTTCAATGAGAACGGCTTCATCGGATCGGACTCATAGCGTGACGAGCGCGTCGTTGGCCGCGCTGTTTCGAAAGACGTTTTCTGTTCAGGATGACTGCGGCGACCGCGATGTCGCTGGCACGGACGGGCCTGCCATCAGAGCCGCGCGAGCGTGAACCTGAGGTGGCTGAGACGCGCCCGCACGTGCCCCAACAATTGGCGGGCGAGCCGGTACGATAGCAGGCAGAGGCCGCGAAATCCCCGGCTCTCGGCGATCACCTCGTTCAAGCTCGCGATCTCGGCTGCATAGGCGTGATTCAGGTGCGCGATCTCGGCTTTATAGACGTCATTCAGGCGCGCGATCTCTGCGCGGCAGAGAGCTGTTTCCCGGACCGCCTGCTTGTAAAGCAAAGCCGCGGCGTCGCGCGGCGCCGGTGTGGGGCGCTCGATCAGGCTGTGGGGCTCAAAGGCTTCACCCCAAGCCGCCGGTAGCGGCAGCCCCAAGGATTGCGGGCGCGCCTTCTCGGCGCGCGTGTGATCGATGACCGCCTCCACCGTTTCGACAAACCGCCGGTAATCGTATTTCCCCGACGCGATCAGGTGGTCGTGTGCGCGGCCGGCCACAGCTTCCAGCGACCCGATGTCCTGAAGCTGCTCCAGAACGGAGCCAACGTTCGAGAAATCCTTCTTCAGCTCGATATAGTGCTCGCCAGGCGAAACGATGTCGGAGTAATGCCCGGTAAACATAACCATCGGCGTGCCGAGCGCCGCCGCCTCGAAAACGCGCGGGGAAATCTGCCCCATCTTCACCATGCCTTCGAGCGGGTCGGTGTACCGGCGGAACTCCGAATAGCTCGGCTCCCGGCCGTTTGCCGCTTTGAGCTCCTGATAGCGAGACGCCAGCGAGCCGTCGAAGTCGAAACAGTTCGACCCGCTCTCGCTGCCCAGGGTCGCGCGGCAGCTCCCCAGAAAATCGTACCAAGCCTCGCCGTAAATCCGGCTTTTCTCGCTCATATCGATGTCGTGCGCGATCCCGCGAGCCTCGCAGATGTCGCGCATGCGACGCCCAATCTCGAATTTTTCGAAGCCGAGCCGGCCGTAGCGCACCGGCAGGCTGCGCCCGCGGTAGCCAATCAGTATCGGCCGCTCGGCCAGCGGTATCGAGCTGCGCCGCCGTTGCTTCAGTTCAGCAGGCACATAGCCGGTCAACACTGTGACGAACTTGGTGTCGGGGAAAAGTGCTGCCGGATAGACGTAATTGCGCCCCTCCTGCGGCACGCAGGTGAACACGACATCAAATTGGAGGTCCTGGATCGCGCCCTGCAATACATTCGTTTGATCATACTCGTCTTGAACCGCGATCAACCGTACGCCACGAAACCGCTTCAACGCCTCGCGATACGACTTGCTGACATATCCCTCAAAGCACAGTCGGGCGCAGTAGCTGTTGAACACTGCATCGAATGTATTGAGGTCGAAGTCGATCTCCGCCCCATGCGTTACATGCACGTAACTTACCGCGAAACGCGAATACAATTTGAAGCTGCTAAGGTACTCCATTGTAGTGGTGACGAAAGTCCCCTCATTCGAGTAGGCGACAAGCAGCCTCGGCCTCGCCATCTTGACGTCCTAATCGGCTGCTGTAGCGGTGTCCGGAGCCAGATTGTGGTTACCTGACCCGATGGGCTCCCGGCGTATTGCGAACGACGTATTGCGACATTACCTGACGTTGCCATGCCTCGCTCATTTAACCGCCCTCGCGTAGATCTCTAAACCACAGATACCGGGCCAGTGAGTTGCCAAAAGCTCCTGTCGCGCCCGCTTCTTAAAGGGCGGTTCCTGGTCGATATTGCGCCGCTGCCACTGAAAATGCGAAAATAGGCGACAATAGTTTCGCAAGGACTTGATCGACACGAAATCCGTGTGTGGAGCGACAGCCCCGCTCCTGTTGTGATCGTAATACCACTTTGCCTGAGCTGTCGTCGGAGTCACTACACCTCGATATCCTAAAATCTCGGACGCAAGATACCTCAGTGTTTGGCGCGGTGCCTGGACCCAGCGCCGGTATGAGTACGCATAGTAGACCATCGCGATCAGCGATCCGCCAGCTCGCAGCAATCTTCTACACTCATCAATCCCTTTGCGCATGTCACCGGTGTGGTGAAGACAGCCGACCGCTACGACATAATCGAAGCTGTTGTCCGAAAACGGCGCATTTAGGATGCTGCCTTGCTTGGCGTCGCCAGGCAGTGCGGTCTGGTGTAAGCGGTGACAGACCATCTCAACTGGTCCCGGCGCGATATCGAGTCCGACATACCGCGCGCCGCTCTCTGCGATCTTCTGCGATAGCGACCCGTAGCCCAAACCAACCTCGAGCACGTCGCGGCCGGCGAGCCCGGCCAACGAAACGTGTTCCAAGAGATATGGATAAAACTCGAAAAACCAATCGTCAAATTTCTTCAGAGACTTTGGTGAGGAGTCCGTGATGCCTAGCACTGTGGCTAAATTAGTGCCACAAAGCTCATTCCAGAACTTAATATTAGCATCATCGACTGATGCCATCAGTGAGCGCCTAAATCAAGATCGGCGGGCTGCGAAATTTCCGGCCATACTGCCGCGCCCGCCGCGCCCGCGTTATGGGTCAGGGTAACAGGTAAATAAACGCGCCCCAGGTCAACGGTACCTTGGTAATCTTCATCGATTTTAAAATGAAGGCGTCGATCCCACATACATAGATAAGGTAATCTTCCTTTACCGCTCCAATAAAAATCAAGCTCTGGCAACAGTTCGACGGTGCTTACATACTCCCCCTGCCGAATTGTTGGATGCCTGACCGTCAGCAAGAATTCGTGGATCCCGGCCGGCACACAGTAGTCCACCTTTTCTGCCAACACCGCGGTCCGATTCCCATGAGAATCATAAACCACAACGGCAACCCACAACGATGGTAAATCGATAAATACCTCTACGACCAGGCGAAGGACTATATCCTCACCCCGGGAAAATGTGTGCTTGCGTGCGAGTGTCGCAGCAGAGCACGGCGACACTTCCAAAAATCTCGCTTCCGCGGTGTCCCATCTGTCACGCGGGCCCGCCTCATCGGGTGCCGTACCTTGCTGCGACCCCAAATCGGCACCAGTCGGCGTCTGGTCGCCGGCTGCTGTCGGGTGATCGGTAGCTGCCCTAGTCTCAAGAATCACCACGGCGGGCGCGGCGTCGGCACTGCCATCAGCCGGTGCCACAGTGCTGGGATCAGTGCGGCTTTCGGCCCGCGACGGCACATTGCACACAGGCGCTAACTCCATTGGACCCGACCACTCGGGTGTCCTTGGTTCCGAGGGTTGGTTCGGCGCCGATGGAGGGGTAAGCGGTATTTTACCTACGCCGTCCCCACTTGTCGAAGCGGGACGCGCGCGCATTTGCAAGATGGAGCGACTCGTCGCAGCGCGCAGCCTCTCCTCATCCCGCTCCAGTACCCACGCATGATAGGCCTTCGCGATCGTGAGCGTGTCGGCAGCCATTCGGATTTGGCCGCGATCCAGCCATATTGCCCGGTCGCACATCTTTTGAACGCTTACCGTATCGTGGCTGACGAGCAGGACGGTCGCGCGCGACTCTTTGGTTAAGCGGTGCATCCGCTCGGCACATTTCGCGGCGAAATACGCGTCGCCGGCCCCCAGCACCTCGTCAATGATCAGCACGTCGGGCACGATCGCGGTAGCCGCCGAGAACGCAAGCCGTGCGTACATGCCCGTGGAGTAGGTTTTGACCGGCTGGTCGATGAAATCGGCTAGCTCGGAAAAGTCGATGATTTCATCGAGCTGCCGCCTGGCCTCACGTCCAATGACGCCTTGATAGGCGAGCGAGGACAAAATGTTGTCGCGCCCGCTGAATTCCGGATGGAAACCCGTTCCCAGTTCCATCAACGCCTGGACGTTACCGCGAACTGTGACAGAACCCGAACTGGGCTGCAGCCGCCCACAGACAATGTTGAGAAGGGTGGATTTGCCCGCACCATTTTGGCCGATCAGACCCAAGCTGTCGCCGCGCTCCAGCTCAACCGAGATGCCGCGCAATGCCCAAAACTCGTCATACGCGCCCTTCGGGAGAGGCAGCCCAAGCGCCTCCATGACGCGGTACCGTGGGTGACGGTAGCGCTTGAACATTCGCGAGACGTCCGCCACCGTGATAGCGATGTTGGAATCAAACATATTCGGCGAAAATCGGTTTCAAGCGGCGAAAGACGTCATACCCGAACCAGAATGTTAGCAACGACAAAGTGCTGAACGCTAGCCAGAAGCGAGGCGCGATGACACCGAAGATCAACACTTGGCGGTAGAGTTCAATAATGTAGAAGAGCGGGTTGACGTACGCGATGGCCCGCAATTCGGGCGGGATCATATCGCTTGTATAGCCTATAGGCGACACGATCATGAGGAATAGGATGAGAATCCCGATCGCCTGCGCTACATCACGGAAAAACACGTTCAGCGTTGCCAACAGCCAACCGACGCCGATCGAAAATAGGAGCTGCAATACGAGTAGGGGCGCGATCAGGATTTGCGTCGAACTAAAATAGCCGCGCACCCACAAGGCCAACAGCAGCCCGCACAGACCGATCGTCATCGAGACTGAGCTGGCGATCACCGCCTTCACCGGCACCAGTTCGATTGGAAACATCGTGTTCTTGATCAACGGCTTGTTGCCGGAGACGGAACTCGCGGAAGCGCCCAAAGCCTCGCTGAAACCGATAAACGGAATCAGCCCAGCAAACATAATCAGGATGTATTCGAGCGGCGTGTAGCGCTCCAGCCGGATCCGCAAGATCAACCCGTACACGATCCCGTAGAGACCAAGGAACAAAAACGGATACAGCACTGCCCACGCCAGTCCGAACAACGTGCCGATGTAGCGCGACCGAATCTCGACCAAAGTGGTCGCATAAAGAATGTGGCGGTAGTGAAACAACAACCGAGCGGGACTCATGGGTTAACTTTTCGAGCCCTCATGGCGTACAGTATCGTCATTGTAAAATGGTGGCGATCGCGCTGACGATCCGATCCTGTACGGTTTCATCCAGATAGGGGTGCATCGGCAGGCTCAACACTTCGCCGGCGATGCGGTCCGAGACGGGCAGCCCATTGCCCGCGACGGGATAGTGGCGATAGGCGGTCTGCTGATGCAGCGGCTTCGCGTAATAGACCGCGGTAGGTACGCCCATCGCCTTCAACCTTGCCGCTACCGCATCGCGATCGCAGCCGCTCGGTAAGCGCACCGTATATTGCGCCCAAACGCTTGTCAGACCTGGTGGCACCCGCGGCACCGTCACTTTCTCTTCGAGAAGTGCGCTGTAGCGCGCCGCCACCCGCTCGCGCGCCGCAATCTCGTCGGGGAAGATCTTCAACTTCTCGATCAGCACGGCCGCCTGGATCGTATCGAGGCGAGCGTTCATGCCAATCCGCACATTGTCGTACTTGTCTCCGCCCTGGCCGTGCACTCTTAAGCTTTTAAGCAATGTTGCGGCATCATCATCCCCGGTGAATACGGCACCGCCGTCGCCGTAGCAGCCGAGGGGCTTGGCTGGAAAGAAGCTCGTCGTAGTGATGTCGCCGATGGTTCCGATTTTGCGGCTCTTGTAGACGGCACCGAAACTCTGTGCCGCGTCGCAAATGACCCATAGGCGATGCGCTGACGCTATCGCCAGGATTTCATCGCAGTCAGCCGGCAAACCGAAAAGGTCGACCGGGATAACGCCGACCGGTTCCAACCCAGATCGCCTAGCGGTCGCGACGCCGGCTTCGAGGCTCGCCGAGTCCATATTGAACGTGTCTTCGCGCACATCGACGAAGACCGGGACCGCATCAAACCAAGCCACCACCTCCGCAGTGGCAGCGAAAGTAAAGGCGGGCACAAGCACGGCCTGCCCGGGTTTGAGGTTTTTAACCATCAGCGCGAGCCCCAGCGCATCGGTGCCGTTGGCGCAGCTCAGCACGTGTTTGGCGCCGCAGAAGGCGGAGAGCTCCTGCTCGAAATCGGCAACTTCAGGCCCCATAATGTATTTGCCGTGATCGACGACGCGCAGGATGGCCTCGTCCATCCGCCGGCCAATCCGCCGACGCTGAGCGGCGAGATCGATAAACTCGATCTGGGAATCCGCCGGTCGCCGGGCGGCGGGATCAGGCATCAGACGATCTCCTCAATCCGGTCAGGGCCAAGCTCCCGGTAACGGCGTCCAGAGCGGGGGCAGACTAAATCGGGCCCTAGCCGCTCGCCGTCATGGCTCACCCAACCAATCCGCCGCGCCGGCACGCCGGCCATCAGCGCGAAGGCCGGCACGTCGCTCGTCACGACTGCGCCTGCGGCGACGAAGGCGTACTCCCCGATAGTGTGTCCGCAAACGATGGTTGCGTTGGCGCCAATGCTCGCGCCGCGTTTGACCAAGGTGGCGTGAAACTCGTCCTTGCGCTCGATCTCGGCGCGCGGATTGTTCACATTTGTAAAGACGCAAGAGGGGCCGCAGAAAACCCCGTCCTCAAGAGTGACGCCCTTGTAGATCGAGACATTATTCTGGATCTTGCAACCGTCGCCGATGGTCACATCCGGACCAGCCATGACGTTCTGGCCGACCGAGCAGTTGCGGCCGATCCGAGTACGCGGAAGGATGTGGACGAAGTGCCAGATGCGGGTGCCCGATCCGATTTCACAGGGTTCGTCTACAAAAGCCGATTCATGGATCTGCACAGCGGAATTTGAGCGGGCTTTCTGCATCGGCCCGGTTGTCGAACGCGACTCCAACGCCTCGCTCGCACGGGCCAGAACGCGCAGGACGCGCAAGCCCTCCCGTCCATCGGTGCGCGGCCGACTGCCGGTCATCACACAGTGCAAGAAATGTCGGCATTCAAGGTTCAACGGTTCGCCCTCTTCGAGCGAAACCGGATCGGCCTCGGCCCGCTGCGGCACCGGCTGCGCTTCCCGCCACTCGATCCGATGCGGATAGAGCAACAGCTTGCGGCTCCAAGGCTGTCCATCATCGAAAACCGCCATCGCCCGATCGCCGATGACGACAAGCTTCTGCTCCTTGAACGGGTGCAGCCAGGAGACAAACACATGAGCTTGCTCCCCACCGGGGAACGCCAAGTGGGTAGTCGTAACATCAGCAATGGTCTTGTGTAGGTAATAGCCTCCCTTTGCGGTCACCTCGTCGGGCTCCTCTCCGACCAGCGACAGAATCATGGACAGGTCATGGGGGGCGAAAGACCAGAGGATGTCTTCCTCGCGTCTAACCTTTCCAAGGTTCAACCGATTGGAGTAGATATACTGGAGACGCCCGAGCGCCCCCTCGTGCACCAGTTCGCGCAGCCTGGTAAAGCCCGGGTGGTACTGCATCAAATGGCCGACCATCAGGCGCCGATCCTGGCGCTCGGCGAGAGCACAAAGCTGCTCGGCCGCGGCGAGGGTCAATGCAAGCGGCTTCTCGACAAAGACGTGCTTGCCAGCCTCGAGTGCGCGATGCGTGAGTTCGGCATGCAGCGCGGCCGGAGCGGCAATCGCTACTCCGGCGATGTCAGGATCGCGCAGCACCGGCTCGAATTCGGTGACAGGCGCACGATAACGATTCGCGAGTTCGTCAGCCGCGGCACGGTTGGGATCGCAAATCGCCGCCAGGGCACCAAGCTCGGCAAAATTCCGGACCAGGTTCTTGCCCCAATAGCCGCAGCCAACGACAGCGACCTGAACCGGGCAGCCCGATGCTCCGCTCGGGATCACGACTTTACGACTGTCCAACAGAATGTCCCCATGCTACCGCAGTCCGGGTGACAAAGGTGCCACCGCAGTGGACTACAACAAGGCCGATACCGCGGCAGCGCCGCGGCCCGGTGGTTCAGGCTGCTTCTACAGCCTCGGCGCGGAGCTGAGCACGCACCGCGCGTCCAAGCAATTCGAGCAGCACTACAATGCGATCCTGGTCGCGGAGCTCGACCAGCATGCCGACCATGTCCTCGAAGGCGCCCGCGGTCACCCGCACGAGCTCACCCAGTCGCAGCGAGTGTTGTGGATGGAGCCGGTCAAAGTCCCCAGCCTCCTCCCGCGCCCGGATGGTGGCCACAATTTTCGACGGTACAGTGGCTGGCTCATCACCGGCGCGGACGACGTCAGCGACGCCGAAAGTCGACAGAATCGGCCGCCAGCGCATCGACGCCCGGTCGGTGCCGGCAAAAAGATAACGCGGGAAGAGAGGCCGCAGAACCGTCTGGCGACGTCGTGCGTGGCTGACCCACGTGCGATAGCGCGGCAAATAGGCAAAATAGCCCTGCCGCAAGAGATGCTC
>JAFAHQ010000259.1 GCA_019237135.1 Alphaproteobacteria bacterium | reverse complement strand
CCGCGCCCGCCCGGCGCCCGTCGCCTCGCCGCCTTGGTCGACCAGCTCGGGGTCGGCGTCGGGATCGTGCATGATGCCGGTATCCTGGCCCGCCTCCAGCCCGCCCAATGTCGCGTACGCCTTGCGTAACCGCGGCAGCCAGCCGCTGGCTACGGCCTCCAGATTGCTCTGGATGGCATTCGTGTTGTTGTAGCTGAAATCGATTTCGAGATAGGCCTTGGCCTCGCCCCACGCGGTCGGGGTCCGGGCATCAACCAGGAAGCGCGAAGCTTTCCCCGAGAGGATGACCGCCGAACTGCGCCCGCCATTGCCGATCGCGTTGTTGAGCGGGATGCTGCCCAGGTTGCCGGTGCCGCCCTGCCCCTCGGTAAAGGTCGTATTGGTGCTGCCCTGCCCATTGAGCTGGCCATCGGGGGCGGCACCCTTGAGGTACCACAGCACGCTGCCATTGGCGAAGCCGCCGATGCGCAGCGAGGTGTCGGTGCCGGGGATCAGAAACGATCGCGGAAAGCTGCCGCCGGTGACCGGTACGCCGCCCGGTTTTGCCTGCGTCTCCGGGCCGAAACCCGGCACATAGGGCCCGGGCACCGCTCCCGAGGGTTGCGGGCCGCCGGGGAGCGCCTGGGAGAGCTGATCGATGCGCTGTTGGAGAAGCTGTTGGTTGGCCCGCAGATCCGCCAGCTCGTCGGCGCTCGCCACAGGAAGACCCGTCAGCAACGCGACCGCGGCAGTCATCCCGCCGATCGTCGCCACGCTGCCGAAATTCCGCTTTCTGGTCATCGCTCCCCCTACAGAATCATCGTGTCTTGCTTCCTCCCTGTTCAGTTAGCCGGGGGCAGTGGCGGCCCAACTAGGGGACGCTCTGTCCTCTCTCGCGCCACAATAGCAAAGCGATGGCAGAGATCAAGCGCGCTTTGTCCTGTCCGTGGTGTTTCCGTCGCAGCGTGGCCGAGCTGCAACACAACCATTCAAGCATTTGATTTCATTCAGCTACAAAAATCGTTCGGCGAGCGGCCACAGGTCTCGCGCGCGTTGCATTCGGGATAAAATCGCGCTAGCCGGTTGCGCGAAGACGCAACTTCGAGCCGAGCCGGCTCAGCGCCTTCAGGCGCGCCGACCAGCGGTGGCGGCCGAGCTCGCGCCGCACCACCGAGCGGTCGGTTACCCAGTTGAGCTGCAGCGAGCGGCGCTCGCCGACATGCGCGCGATGGCCGTGGAACGATCGGTCGCTACGCCGGAAGGCCAGCATCGTCCCGGCGAGCGGCGCCACCTCCGTCGCATAATCCTCGAGATCGCCGGGTCCGCGCAGCAGCCGCAGCCGGCCCTCGGCATGCTCCCACACCGGGTTCATGTAGAGCAGCAGGGTGATGATCTTGCTTTTGGCATCGGTATGGATGTGCCCGTCATTGCCATCGCTCCGGCCGCGCACGGTCAGCAGGGTCGGCCGATCACTCAGATCTATGCCGAATTTCTCCTCTATCGCCTGGCGCAGCTCGGCACCGGTCAGCGCGGCGACGAGGCGCGCGAAAACCGACCCGTACTCCAGGCTCTCGATCGGATAGCTGCCGATACCGCGGATCTGCGGAAAATCGGCGAGGAGCGCCGCCAGCGCATCGCGGCGCAGAAACTCCTCGACGACGACGAAATCGAACGGGTCATGGTTGAGCGGCGCGGCGCGCAAGCGATCGAGATCGAGAACGCTCAGCTTACGCCCGTCATGGCCGGACTTGATCCGGCCATCCACGTGCTCACAGTTGGTCATAAAGATCGTTCCACCCTGGGTTTCCAGCCAGGATCAGCTGGATCTTCCAGGCTCGCGGCCAGTGCTTGAGGTTGTGCTCACGCTGAATCGCGGCTCGGATATCGTCGTGACGCTCGGCCCAAACGAGGCGCTTTAGGCCGTACTTCTTCGTGAAGCCATCAGCCACACCCTCGCGATGCTCCCAAAGACGCCGCGCGAGGTCGCTGGTTACTCCAACGTAGAGGGTACCATTCGCACGGTTCGTTACGATGTAGACCCATCCACCCTGCATCGGTTTATTTTCGGTGTTTGCCCGAACGAGAGCAACCGTTCGGGGGCCGGGTCTTCCCGGATCAGCGCACAACAAGGCTGGATCACCGGGTCAAGCCCGGTGATGACGACTTTTGGTGCAGTCGTGGATCAAGTCCGGCCCTGACGAAGAAAAGGGGTTGTGGGGAAGCTTAGGTTGAGCGGCGCGGCGCGCAAGCGATCGAGATCGAGAACGCTCAGGGGATCCTCCGAACTTTCGGGACCGCGAAATCTAAACGAACCTCTATCCGGCTGCCACCCTCGCGGTTGCGCGGCCGGTTGCCCTCTCGGTACAACCAGCATAATTCGGGGTTCTGGATATGAATCGTAAAGAGCGGCGTGCCGCAGCGAAACAACGCAGGCCTATGTTGCCAGATAGACCGCTGCCGTTGGAAGCGGCCCCAATAGATGGGCTTTTCGCAACGGCATTCCAACACCATCAATCCGGTCGGCTAGCTCGCGCGGAGGAGCTGTACCGGCAGATACTTGCAATCAACCCAAACCATGTCGACAGCTTGCATTTCTTAGGCCTCATTGCTCACCAGGCCGGCCGATTTGACGTTGCAATTAATTTGATTGGAAGGGCAATTGCATTGAATGGCGCCGTACCCGAGTTTCACAACAACATTGGCGGCGCCTATCACATTTTCGGTAAACTCGATAAGGCGATTTCCCATTTCCGTCGGGCGCTTGCGCTGAACCCGAACTTTGTCGAGGCTCATTTCAATCTTGGCAAAGCTCTATACGTTCAAGGCGACATCAACGAGGCGATAGAGCAATACCAACGAGTGATCACTATAAAGCCGGATCACGTCGTGGCCTATAACAATTTAGCAAGTACACTCTATGAATGCGGCAAATATGACCAAGCGATTGTCCATTATCAGAGAGCCCTCTCGCTAGAGCCCGGCAACTCCGAGGTGTTTTTTAATCTTGGCTTGGTGTTACGGGCGCAAGGGCATCTTGACGAGGCAGTGACCCATTATCGGAGAGCGGTTGCTCTCCGGCCCGATTTTGCCGAGGCTCATACGAATATTGGCCAAGCCCTATTGTTGAGTGGGCGGTTCGAGGAAGGATGGAAAGAGTACGAATGGCGCTGGAAGACAAATCAGATGTCTGGAGAGACCCGGGATTTTTCAGCACCGGTCTGGAACGGAGAGGCGATCGGCGATCGAGTTATTCTGCTTCACGCCGAACAGGGGTTCGGCGACACTCTGCAGTTCTGTCGCTATGTGCCTTTGCTATCAGACAGTGCCAGGATAGTCCTGGAGGTTCACCCACCTCTGGTGCGGCTGCTGTCGCGGCTACGAGGTGTTTTGGAAATCGTCGCTCGCGGCGACCGGCTCCCGCCCTTTGATCTACACTGTCCGCTATTGAGCTTACCCCGAGCCTTCGGCACTACCCTCGACAGCATTCCCTCCGCGGTGCCCTATCTGTCCGCCGACCCGACACTCGCGGCATCGTGGCGCGAGCGCCTCGACAGGCTTGATGGCCTGCGGGTTGGTCTCGTGTGGGCGAGCAACCCCGATTCATTGCAAGATGCCGCGCGCCAACGGGATCGCCGAGACAAATCAATTTCGCCAGATCAACTGTCGCTGTTGGCCGAGGTCAGAGAACTGAGCTTCGTCTCGCTGCAAAAGGCGGAGGCAGCGGGGCCGACACGCAAGTTCCCGGCAGGGCTCGTCGTCCACGATTGGACAGACGAACTGGAGAATTTCGCTGACACAGCAGCGCTCATTGACGGCCTCGATTTGGTGATTAGCGTCGACACGGCCGTCGCCCATCTAGCCGGTGCGCTCGGCAAGCCAGTCTGGCTGATGAACCGCTTCGATACCGACTGGCGCTGGCTCCTCAACCGTGACGACAGCCCATGGTATCCGTTACTCCGCCAATTTCGCCAACCAGCTCCGGGCGACTGGATCAGTGTGATCGCTAAGGTGCAAGACGCCTTGCGGCGGCTCGTCGCCGGCGATCGCGATCAACTGCGAGCGCGCTAAGCGGCACCGATACAACGGCAAGGGAATGCACGTTTGGATATTTCAACCTTGATGAGCCACGCGAACCAAGAACTCCTCCAACGCTAGAATGCAGGAGTGGTCTCGGTACAGACGAGCCTTGCTCGCGGCGATTTTTTTCCTGAGCGCCATCCGCCAGGATACATCGTGCGCAAGGCGGACCGCGGTTGAAACGTAGTGATCAACGGTCTCGCTGATGGTGTCTGTGACCCGCATCATTTGCAGCATCGCCATCGTGTGACGGCCGCGCATCAGCGCGCCCGTCATCGTCACGATCGGCAGATCGTGAACCAGGCTTTCCAGTGTCGTGTTGCCGCCGGACCACCCGATACTATCGAGACCTATGTCGGATTGGCCGGTCGCGGCGATGAAGTCGTCCTGGCTCATTCGCGGCAGCACAACGATGTAGTCGCTCGCCTTTAGCCCGAACCCGGAAAACGCACGGTCGAGGCGTTTGCGGAACAGCTCAGTGACATATTTGCCGTCGGCAAATTCGATAAAAATAAATCTACAGTTACCTACTTCGCGGGCTATTCGAGGAAAAACCTCGTCATACTGTGGCAAGTATTTGTAGAGCGACTGGCCACACCAATATACCAAACGATCCGGCGATCGCCACTCCGGGCGCGCCGGGCCGTTCCCCGACGGCTGCAGATCGACCGGCTCGTAATAAATCGACAGGTTCGGCAACCGGACCAGCTTTTCGGTGTAGTGCTGCTGACCCTCGGGCGGCTCCATCAGCTCGCTGCCGAGAAAATAATCGAGGGTCGGAAATCCGCTGGTCTCGGGATGCCCCCACGAGTTGCATTGAGTCGGGGCTAGGCGTTGCGCGGCCAGCCAGGCCGCAACCGGACCCATGCCGACCTCGGGATAGATCAAAATGTGTGGCGCATCGGCGAGGATCGCCTCCCGCCACCGATCGGCCGGTAACGGACCTTCTACGAAATAATCGCATGAGCTTGCCGCCGCCTTGGTCGTGGCATCCCGCTGCCTGCCGGTGTGGTAGCCGGATACTCGAAACCGCCGACGATCGAGCTGGCTGACCCAGCCCTTTATCAGCAACTTCCATACGGTGTGGTCGCGGAAATACTCGCTGACGATCCCCACCCTGACGGGCTCCGCCGGGCCCGGCGGAGGCGGCAAAGCCGGGGCAGGGAACCGTTCAGCCATGATCTTGCAAACCGCCGAGCCGTACAGCGCCTGAAGATCGCGGTCGTTGCTTCCTTGATAGGCGAGATAAAACGGCTGGTTCGAGCCCACCCCCATTGCTAGACGGGTCGCCATCTCCGGCTGACCGAGATCCCGACACAAAATCCTGAGGTGCTCTTCGTAGGCGGCGCGTCGCGCGGCGATCT
Organism: Alphaproteobacteria bacterium; assembly: GCA_019237135.1. GTDB lineage: Bacteria > Pseudomonadota > Alphaproteobacteria > ATCC43930 > CGMCC-115725 > AP-15. The sequence continues at coordinate 4,934 of JAFAHQ010000259.1, read as the reverse complement.
CGTCCACGCTCTGATAGATGACCGCCAATTGCGCCATGCACAGACCGAATTTGGCGTTGGCACGGCCGGGGTTTAGAGCCAGCACTTGCCGATGGCGCAACGCCGCTTCATCGACCCTGCCCTGCCGGTGCAGCAGGACCGCAGAATTATAGAGCGCGACGACAAAATCAGGCCGTAGCATCAGCGCCCGCTCAAAATGCGTCATTGCATCGTCGAGCCGGCCTTGGTCCTGAAAGGCGATGCCGAGATTGTTATGGGCCTCGGCATAGTCGGGATTGATGGCCAACGCCCGCTCGAAATGCGTCACCGCGCCACCCGGTCGCCCTTGATCGTGCAAGGCGAGGCCGAGATTATTGTGCGCCTCGGCGTAGTCCGGCGCGAGCTCGAGCGCCTGTAGAAAGTAGGCCGTTGCCTTATCGAGGTGGCCTTGCTCGCGGAGCGCGACCCCGAAGTTGCAGTGGGTCCCAGGATTGTCCGGATCGAGGGCGAGGGCGCGCTCGTAATGAGCGATCGCGTCGTCCAACGCGCCGAGATCGCGCAAGGTAACACCGAGGCAGTTGTGGATCCCGACATGATCGGGATCGAGGCCAAGACCGCGCCGATAATGGGCGACCGCCTGGTCGAGCTGGCCTAGGTCGCGGCAGGTATTGCCGAGATTGGCGAGAGCATCGACGTAATCCGGGTCACGGGTCAGCGCCTGCCGGTAAGAAACCGCTGCCGCCTCCGGCCGACCTTGGTCCTGGAGAACGGTACCGAGGTTATTGTGGATCTCCGGATTGTCCGGGTCGAGCGCCAAGGCCTGCTGATAATGGCTGATCGCTTGGTCGAGCCGCCCGAGGTCTTGCAGCGTGGCGGCGAGGTTGTTGCGGGTCTCGAGCAAATTCGGTGCGAGAGTGAGCGCCCGCTGATAACAGGTCACCGCCTCGCTCGCGCGACCCGTCTCTCTAAGAATATTCCCCAGATTGTGGTAGCTGCGGGTGTGGCCGGGATCGATCGAAAGGACTTGACCGTACAGCAGCTCAGCCTCGGCAAGTCTGCCACTGCGGTGGTAACGGAGCGCCGCATTGAACAGGTCGGTAATTGCGCCGCGAGACCCGGCCGTCGAATAAGGGCTGGAATACCCGCCTTGCTTGCCCGCTGCGCGACGTTGTCGTCTGTTCATCGTTTCGATGCCGCCTCGGCCCAGCGATCGAGGTCGAAGTTTCTGAGACTAGGCGAATAATGAACGGAAATGCGGTCAGAGTCGATTTAGCTGCGAAAATCGACTTTGACCCCGTTTCCGGGCTACTGGGGGTGATGGAACAGCGTTGGGGCCTACCGCTTATCGCCTGGCCGTCGCGGCTGCGCCCGAACTATTGGGACCTCGTGGCGTTGCCGCTGGTGCTCGGGCTGATCGCGCTGGTCGCCTGGGGCGGCATGGCGATGGGCGTGCGATACCAGGTCGGCGAGGTCCTGCCGATCAGCCTCGACCCGTGGCGGTTGCCCGAATACGCGCTGCGCACGGTGCTGCGGATGGGTGCGGCACTCGTCGCCTCGTTGGTCTTCAGCCTCGCTTACGCAGCACTCGCCGCGAAGAGTCGCCGGGCGGAAAAAATCCTGATCCCGGTGCTCGACATCCTTCAATCAGTCCCGATCCTCGGCTTTCTGTCGATCACGGTGACCGGGTTTATCGCGCTCTTTCCCGGCCGGCTGCTCGGCGTCGAATGCGCCGCGATCTTCGCGATCTTCACCTCGCAGGCCTGGAACATGACTTTCAGCGTTTACCAGTCACTGCGCACGGTGCCGATCGAGCTGATCGAAGCGGCGCGGATGTACCACCTCTCCTCCTGGCGGCGTTTCTGGCGGCTCGAGGTGCCGCATGCGATCCCTGCGCTCGTCTGGAACATGATGATGTCGGTCTCGGGCGGCTGGTTCTTCGTAGTCGCCTCGGAAGCGATCACCGTCTCCGGGCAGTCGATCCTGTTGCCCGGTGTCGGCTCGTTTATCGCCACCGCGATCGCGCAACGCGACCTTGCGGCGATCGGCGACGCTGTTCTCGTCATGTTCGTCGTGATCCTGCTCTATGACCAGCTGCTGTTTCGCCCGCTGATCGCCTGGTCGCGCAAGTTTCTCGGCGAGCCATCGGCCGATGCCGACAACCTCCGCCCGTGGTTTCTGATCGTGCTGCAGCGCGCGCAGCTGTTCGACCTGGTCCAGGCCGGGGTGCTCGCGATCAACCGCTTAATCGACAACACGATCGCTGCTCTGGCATCCCGCCGCGAGCCGGTGGCAGAGCGGCGGCCGTGGCCGGCGTTCGATCGGGCTTTCGACATCATCCTGCTGGCGCTCGCTGCCGGTGCTTCGGCCTGGCTCGTCGCATTCATTCGCGAGAGCATCGGCCTTGCCGAAATCGGATGGGTGTTCCTGCTCGGGCTGGCGACCGCGGTACGGGTGCTGGTGCTGATCGGCGTTGCATCGGTGATATGGGTACCTATCGGCGTCTGGATCGGCCTGCGCCCGCATGTTGCTGACCTGGCTCAGCCGATCGTCCAATTTCTTGCCGCCTTCCCGGCGAATTTGTTCTTTCCGGCGGCGGTGGTGCTGATCCTGCGATTTCGCCTCGACCCGGAAATCTGGCTCAGTCCACTGATGATCCTCGGCACGCAATGGTACATCCTGTTCAACGTCATCGCCGGCGCGACGGCGCTACCGACCGAGCTTCGCCTTGCGGCGCAAAATCTCGCGGTCCGGCGGCTCTTATGGTGGCGGCGGGTGATATTGCCGGCGATCTTCCCGGCCTATGTGACCGGGGCGGTCACCGCGGCGGGCGGATCGTGGAATGCCAGCATCGTCGCCGAGGTCGTGCAGTGGGGCGACACCACGCTGACCGCAACCGGAATCGGCGCCTATATCGCGCGCACCACGGCCGAGGGGGACAGCGCCCGCATCGCGCTCGGGATCGGCGTACTTTGCCTCTATGTGCTTGGCTTCAACAGGCTCTTGTGGCGGCGCCTCTATAACCTCGCCGCCGAGCGCCTGCGCCTGGATTGACAGGGACCGCGATGACCGTTCCGCTCTTACGCACCGAAGCCGTTTCCAAGACCTACCGCATGCCGGACCATATCGGCAGGCTGGTCCTCGACCATTTGGACTTCACCTTGGGCGACGGCGAGATCGTCGCGATCCTCGGAAAATCGGGATCCGGCAAGTCGACCTTTCTGCGCATCCTCGCCGGCCTCGTGCCGCCGAGCGACGGCGTGGTCGAATACCGCGGGCACCCGGTGACCGAGCCGGTGCGCGGCATCGCCATGGTGTTCCAATCTTACGCGCTGTTCCCGTGGCTGACTGTGCTCGGCAATGTCGAGCTCGGCCTCGAAGCGCTCGGCATCGCCGGCACCGAGCGGCGGCGGCGCGCGGTCGACGCGATCGATGTGATCGGGCTCGACGGGTTCGAAACCGCCTATCCAAAGGAACTCTCGGGTGGGATGCGGCAGCGTGTCGGCTTTGCCCGGGCGCTCGTCGTCAACCCGGACATCCTACTCCTCGACGAGCCGTTCTCACAACTCGACGTGCTGACCGCGGAAACCCTGCGCGGCGATCTCCTCGATCTGTGGGAAGCCAGCCGCATCCCGACCAAGGGCATCGTCATGGTCTCGCACAATATCGAAGAGGCGGTCGAAGTCGCCGATCGCATCCTGATCTTTAGCAGCGACCCCGGACGTATTCGCGCCGACATCCCGGTCGCGTTGCCGCGGCCGCGCGCCTCGGAAAACGCTGGGTTCCGCCAGATCGTCGACCAAGTCTACACGTTGTTGACGACGGTGCCCGGCCGCGACGGACGGCGCGGGGCGCGGCCGGAGCCCATCGGGATTGGCTATCGCCTGCCCGACGCCTCGGTGCAGCAGCTCTCCGGGCTGATCGATACGCTCACCGGGGCGCCCTACCACGGCCGCGCCGACCTCCCGCTGCTCGCTGAGGACGAGAAGCTCGTGATGGACGAGCTGTTCCCGCTGATCGAAACATTACAGCTGCTCGGTTTTGCTCATGTCAGCGCCGGTGATATCGAGCTGACCGGGCTTGGTCGGACTTACGCCGACGCCGATATGCTCGCGCGCAAGCAACTTTTCGCCGAGGCGGTGCTCAAGCACGTCCCGCTCGCCGCCCACATCCGCCGGGTTCTAGACGAACGCCCGGGCCACCGCGCGCCCGCTGCGCGCTTCCTGCGCGAGCTCGAGGATTACCTATCCGAATCCGAGGCGCAACGCGTGCTCGACACCGTCATCAATTGGGGCCGGCACGCCGAGATCTTTTCTTATGATTCGGACACCGAGGTGCTGAGCCTGGAGAATTTCTGAGCCGGCGATCAGCTGCCGTAAAACGCGGCACGTGCTACGTCGCCGCGGGCCGTTTCGGCCGGGATCAGCCAGACATAGAACGTATTGCGCCCGGAATCGCCAGCCGTGCTGCTGCCGTCCCCACCACCACCGCTGGTAGTATCGACCCAGGCTCGCAACGACACGACCTTGCAGTACAACTCCTGCCCGGCGGCGAGCTGAACATTCTTGTCCTGGTTGAAATCCTTGCCGTAGCTGTCGACCGTGATATGGTACGGACCGGGCGGGACGTCGCGATAGGAGGCGCCCTCCGGCATCGATACCGCGACGATCGCCTCGTTCATGCGGATGTAGGGCGTCGCCATGCTGTCGTACGCATCAATCGGGCGGTAGAACCACACCCGGGCCTCGCCTGCCGGGATCGGCGGGATTGCGACGGAGGCCGTTGGTGGCGGTGCCTCGACGCAGGCCGCCGTCGCGAACAGGAGTATCGCGGCACCGGCATGCGCGCGGCGCGGCAGGTTGGTAAGGTCGATCGACATTCGTTGCCTCCGTTCGGCTCCGCGATCAGCTGCCGCCGTAAAACTGGCTGCGCGCCACATCGCCTTGGGCGACCTCGGG
>JAFAHQ010000227.1 GCA_019237135.1 Alphaproteobacteria bacterium | reverse complement strand
ATTGAGCACCGTCGCGGGCACGCGTGCCGAACGGTTTTACCGAATAAATGGTTGGACCGTTACGGGAAAAAACCAGAAGGGCGAATTAGTCTTTCAAAGGCCGCTTTGATCGCAGGGCCTCTCGCTGCACCGGTAAGGTGAAGCCTGGCCAAGGTCTGCAACGGGGCATCGCAGAAACCAGCCGTTCGTCTGTCCTGGGTCGAACGAGTCCAACCGACCCGACTGAGCCATTCCGGCCCGGGCTAGCATGGGCGGGACGCGCCCCTTCCGGACGTTCGAGAGACCATCTTAGGATGCGCTGCACGGGGGTTCCACAGCGATATAACGATGATCTTCTCGCCAGTCGCCTACACCCCATGTCATGATCTTCGCATCTCGGCGGCCATTTCTTCTGAAAAATCGCGCATCTTTTCAGTTAGTTGAAATGCGATGTCGTCCAGTTTCTTTGCCACTTGTTGCGATTTACTGATCATTTGAAAGGCGCATTTTGCCACGATGTGACCGCCATTCGTTGCGACAATGGATTTGTACTCGTTGACAAAGGGGGCTAGCCGACCATCCTCGGCAAGGGTTTCGAGCGCCGATTTGCCAGGATCGGAGAAATCGTAAGCAATGAAATTCAGCAACCGCAAAGCGCGGACTGCGGACATATTGAGCCGATCCCACTGCGCCGGCCGTTTCAGCCGCTCCCAGCCCGCATCATCCAATCCCGGAAATTTGAGCGGGCTGACAACATTCACTACGGCGACGTATCCGCCCAGTTGCTCGATGCGCGCAGCGATCCGCTCCGGCACATCGTCCAACTTTCCGCAATATTTCCGAGAGACAGGGGCTATCTGCGACTGAATGCCGTCGGAGTTGTCTCGCGTTTCGTGGACCGAAACCATCAAACCCATTTCGTCAAGCACTGCCCATATCTTATCGACGGCTGCATGCAAACCCGCTTCGATCGCCCGAGGATCATTCCTGGCGGCACCAAGCGCATCGCGCACATGGTATCCGCTGTGCGACCAATGGACGATGTTGGCTGTTTTTCCGGACGGCATAAGCGCGTCGTCACCAAAAAACAAATCGGCATTGGTGGCAACCGGCGCCTGCGCCAATCTCAGTTTCCCATTTTCTGCCGCTGCTTCCATTTTCTTTGCGGTCGTCATCGCATACGTTTCGCCCGTTTCTCTGGAAATGCCCTCGGGATAATCCGTGCAATAAAATGCTATACCCTTTGGTAAGAACCTCGCGATTTGCGATGTCCACGTTACACTGTAATCACCAGGCCCACAACTTACGTCCAGGATCACTGTTGGAGCGTTTTGCTTTATTACTACAGCCTGCAGCGCAAAAAGGCTGAACGCCTCCCGCAGCAGAATCGACTGCAAGATTTTTTGACCGTTGCCCGAAGGTTTCAAGAACTCTACAAAGCAGGTGTCGTAATCTCGTATTTGAGCGGAGAATTCGCCGCGATCACCGAGTTGCATCTTGGTAGCCCCGGGAATGTCTGACGCACTGCGGGGGTACGAATTCCGATTTCGTCTCGCCCGCCTTCCGTATAGCGGATCCGAAGCCCGTCTGCCGCTACGAAATCCTCGCGGAGGCCGGCCGCCATTGTCAACCAAGACTAGGCTCCCGTTTGGGTGAAAAGCAATGAATCCCAGACGCCTTGCCTACGTTGTCGCCTCCAGCGGCATGGTCGCGGGCAGTGACCGCTTAGGACCAATCATCGGCATTCGTCGATCGATGCGGTAACGGTGGGTCAGCGCCGAAACGGCCATTGGGATAGCCGCCAACAGGGTCAAGGTTCGACCCTGAAGAGGCATCGGACCGCGAAGCTCTTTTATGATTGGATTTTTAACAAGATATAACTGTTTAATATTATTATTTGACACTCTAATATCGGTGAACTACCTGGTATCCGAGCCCGAGTGGCAGAGCGGAGCGGGACCTCAATGGACGACATCGACCGGTCGCTGCTGGAGATCCTGCAGCAGAATGCGACCCTATCGATCGCGCAGATGGCGGAGCGCGTCGGGCTTTCGCCGACGCCATGCTGGAAGCGCATCCAGAAGCTCGAAGCCACAGGCGTCATCACCCGCCGTGTCGCCGTCGTCGACCCGGATCGGGTCGGCGTGGGCTTGTCGGTGCTGGTCAGCATCGAAGCCGGCGAACATACGCCGGAATGGCTGGAGCGGTTCGGCCTCGGGGTCGGCGCTATGCCGGAAGTCATGGAAGCTTACCGGATGGCGGGCGATGTCGACTACATGCTGCGCGTCGCAGTCGCCGACATGGCTGAATACGATGCCTTCTACAAGCGCCTGATCGCGATCGCGCCGATGAAAAACGTCACCTCACGCTTCGCGATGGAACGGCTCAAGCATACGACTGCCTATCCGCTCCATCCGCGCGCTTTCCGAGACCGCCGCGCCGCCGATCCCGACGACGAAGAATAGATTTTTAGACCGTGCCGGCTGTATAGAAAATCAATCTAATAATCAACCCTACAAAATAAAACAGTCCTATTGACGCGGTTGGATCTACTGACCCATCTATTGGACTGCAGTTTTCCAAGCAACGATTGGCGCGCCGCCTTATACCTTTGTCTTGATGATCTCGGAGATATCCGAGAACTCAGGGTATCGGCCTAGCTGTGAGGAGCGGAAACCATGCGCGACAACGGCCGATCCGAAGAGAGCGGGAGCCTCGAGCCCGGCCAGATCTGGCTGATTGAAACACCCGTGACGAATGGCCTGTCCGCGCTCGACAGGGGTGTCCTCTGTCGTGCCGATGTCGTCCTTTACGACTGCGCGCTAGCGCCGCTCATAGCCGATGTGCTGCGTACCGGCAGCTACGCCGAGCCGCTCCCGGCAGAGGTCGAGGAAGGCGCGCCGGCAATCTCGGCACGGGCCTTGAAGCTCGCTTTCGATGGTTGGCGCGTCGTGCAAGTGGTCGAGCCGTGCCGCCAGTGGCGCAGGCGGCTGCGCGACGTCTCCGAGGAGCTGGGGCGATTGAGTGGGATCGGGAATCTCGCAATTCGGCTGATCGCCAAGACCGCCGCCGATGCGTCCCCAATCCGACAGGCGCGCCTATGCGACCTACAAGAGCTCGTCGATGGCGCGGGTGAGGACGAGCCGCTGACGGTGATTGTCGGCCCACTCGCCGGCGTTGCTTCAGCCGCCCCCTATGCCGTCACCGCCAATGGCCTTGCTGGCTGAAACGGAGGCGCGGCATGGCCGATATCGAAAAACTCTCGAAAGCCGAAGCAATCAAGCAGCAAAGCCGGCAATTGCGCGGCAATCTTGCGCGCGATCTCGCCGATACGACGGCGCCGTTCGACAATGACGGCTACAGCCTGCTGAAGTTCCACGGCATCTATCAGGGCTATGACCGCGACAGCGCGACGGAACGCAAGCAGCGCGGTGATGACAAGCTGTGGCAGTTCATGGTGCGGGTCCGAATCCCTGGCGGGCGACTTACCGCCCGGCAGTATCTCGCGCTTGACGAGTTGGCCGATCGCTACGCCAATGGCTCACTCCGCATCACGACGCGCCAGAGTATCCAGTTCCACGGCGTCGTGAAGTCGGGGCTGAAGCGGGCGATCGGGGAGATCAACGAGGCGCTACTGACGACGCTCGCTGCCTGCGGCGATGTCGTCCGCACTGTAACGACGGTGCCGGCGCCGATCCGCGACCCGGTACACCAGCGCCTCGACGAGGATGCGCGCCGTCTGTCGGTGCATCTGCTGCCGAAGACCGGCGCCTACCACGAGATCTGGCTCGACGGCGAAAGGGTGACCCTGGAGCAAGAGACGCCCGACCCGCTCTACGGGGAGCGTTATTTGCCGCGTAAATTCAAGGTCGGGCTCGCGGTTCCGGAAGACAACACGATCGACGTGTTGACCAACGACCTTGCGATCGTCGCGTTGTTCGAAGCCGACCGGCTGACCGGCTACAATTTCCTGCTCGGTGGCGGGCACGGCATGACGCACAACAAGCCGGAGACTTACCAGCGGCTCGCGACCGCGGTCGCCTTCATCGATCCCGATGATCTGCTCGATGCGGCGGCCGCGGTCGTGCGGCTGCACCGCGATTGGGGCGACCGCGGTAATCGCCGGCACGCCCGGCTCAAATACGTCATCGCGGAGCAGGGGGAGACATGGACGCGCGAGCGCCTTTCGGCTGATCTCGGCAAGCCGCTGGAGCCGTGCCGGCCAATGCCGGATTTCCAGGTGCCCGATCATCTCGGCTGGCACGAACAGGGAGATGGGCGCCTCTATCTCGGCCTGCCGGTGGCGAGCGGGCGGATCGTCGATAATGGGCATTCGCGGCTGCGCACCGCGCTGCGCGAGATCGTCGGCCGGTTCGGTGCCGACCCGATCCTGATGCCGAGTCAGGACGTCATCCTCAGCAACATCGCGCCGGCCGACCGGTCTGCAATCGCGGCGCTGCTGCAAGCCAACAAAGCACGCGTGGCCGAAGATTTATTGCCGATCGAGCGCTGGGCTCTGGCCTGCCCGGCCTTGCCGACCTGCGGCCTCGCATTGACCGAGGCCGAGCGCGTGCGCGACGACATCGTTGGCGCGATCGCGGCGCAGCTCAAGCGCTGGGGCCTGGAAAACCTGCGTCTCAGCGTCCGCATTACCGGCTGCCCGAACGGCTGCGCTCGGCCTTACAACGGCGATATCGGCATCGTCGGCCGCGTGCCGGGGTTCTATTCGCTCTATGTCGGCGGCGATTTCGCAGGCACCCGCCTCAACGGGCTGATCGCTGAACGGCTCGACATCGGCGGCATCGCCGACACGCTCGACCCGCTGTTCGCGATGTTCACCGAGGCACGCCTTCCCGACGAAGGTTTTGGCGACTTCTGCCATCGCCTCGGCCGTGACAGACTAGCCCAGACGCTCGCTGGGACGATGAAACGCGTCGCGTGATGCTGCCAATCACGGTCGGTGCTGCGCGCGTGCGGATCGCGCTGGTCGGCAACG
>JAFAHQ010000189.1 GCA_019237135.1 Alphaproteobacteria bacterium | reverse complement strand
GCCGCCCGAGGTCGAGGCCGTAGCATTGGGCGAGAATGGGCTGCTCTCCGGCATGAGCCGAGGCAAGGCCTATTTCGACCTGTCGACGAACTCGCCGACGATGGTGCGCAAGATCAACGCCGCTTTTACCGAGCGGGATGTCTACATGCTCGATTCGCCGGTCAGCGGCGGACCGCGCGGTGCGCGGACCGGCAAGCTCGCCTTGTGGGTTGGCGGCGACGAGCAGATCTTCAACCGCTATAAGAGCGTGCTCGACGCGATGGGCGACAAGGCGCGCTATGTCGGACCGATCGGCGCCGGCTCGGTGGCCAAGCTCGTACACAACGGCGCCGGCTACTGCATTCAAACGGCACTCGCGGAAATGTTCTCGGTGGGGGTCGAATCCGTAAACAAAAACCTGGCATTATGGGAGGCGGTGCGCGACGGGGCCGGCGGCCGGCGGCGGACCTTCGATGGGCTGATCGACCAGTTCTTGCCCGGGAAATACGAGCCCGCCGCCTTCGCGCTACGTCTGGCGCACAAGGATATGACACTCGCCACCCAGCTCGGGCGCGACTTCAACGTGCCCATGCGCATCGCCAATCTAGCACTGGCCGAACTCAGCGAGGCGCTGAACCGCGGCTGGGGCGACCGCGACTCGCGTTCGCCGATGATATTGCAGCAGGAGCGCGCTGGGATCGAGGTTCGGGTCGATCCGAAGCGCCTGGAGGAAGCCCTTGCTCGCGATCCGCCGAGTTGAAGCGATCGCAAACATCGGTAGCCGCCGAATTTCTCAGGGGATAGAGTCAGATCCTAGATGGGAGGAGCAAAAGCGATGGATGGAATTGGCGTCGAGCTGGATTGTCTCGAAGGCGTTCGGGTTGTCGACTTCACGCAATTCGAGGCGGGGCCGTCCTGCACCGAGGCGCTGGCCTGGCTGGGCGCCGAGGTCGTCAAGATCGAGAACCCGAAGACCGGCGATCCCGGCCGACGGTTGCGCCCCGGCAAGCCCGATGACGACCCCTGGTATTTCCACCAGTTCAACGCCAACAAGAAGTCGGTCACGCTCAATCTGAAGTCGCCACGCGGGCTGGAGATCGTCAAGGACCTGCTGAAAAAGGCCGATGTCACCGTCGAGAACATGGCGCCCGGCACTATCGAGCGCCTAGGCCTCGGCTATGACGTCGTCAGCGCGCTGAACCCGCGCATCGTCTATTGCCAGGTCAAAGGCTTTGGCGAAGGCAGCCCGTACGAGAAAAATCTCGCGTTCGACATGATCGCGCAGGCCGCAGGCGGCCCGATCAGCGTCACCGGAGATGCCGACCGACCGCCGGTCAAGCCGGGCCCCTCGTTCGGTGACACCGGCACCGGCATGCTGATGGCTGCCAGCATCCTGGCATCACTCTACCGGCGCGACCGTACCGGCAAGGGCCGGCGGCTGCAGGTGGCGATGCAGGACGCGATGGTCCACTATATGCGCGTGCCGTTTTCGCGCACCCAGTTGAGCGGCCAGGCTCAGATCCGTGGTGGCAGCAGTAGGTCGAACCCCTTGCTCGCACCTTCGGCGCTCTACCCGTGCAAGCCGGGGGGACCGAACGACTACGTCTACGTTTTCACCAGCCGCGCCAACCCCGAACACTGGACACGGCTCTTAAAGGCGATCGGCCGCGAGGACCTGATCGGCGATCCGCGCTATGACACCGGGCCGGCGCGAGGCGAGCGCGCGGCCGAGGTCGACGAGATCATCGCCACCTGGACCCGCCAGCACACCAAAGAAGAGGCGATGAAGATCATCGGCGGGGCGGGTGTGCCGGCCGGTGCCGTGTTCGACACGCTCGAGCTGCTGAACGACCCCTCGCTCGCCAAGCGCGGCATCATGCAGAAAATCGAGCATCCGACCACCGGCAAGCTGACGGTCCCGGCGTGGCCGGTTCGTTTCGACGGCGCACCGCCGCGCGTCAAGCCTTCGCCGCTGCTCGGCCAGCACAATGCCGAAGTTCTCGGCGGGTGGCTCGGCATCGGGGCCGCTGAGGTCGACGCGCTACGCGCCGAAGGGATCGTCTGAC
>JAFAHQ010000132.1 GCA_019237135.1 Alphaproteobacteria bacterium | reverse complement strand
CGAGGCGGTCCTCGAGGCCGGCGCCGACAATGTCGAGAGCGACGCCGAGCAGCATGTCGCGACCTGCGCGCCCGACGCCTTCAACACCGTGCGCGACGCGCTCGAGAAGGCGCTGGGGCCGGCGACCTCGGCGCGGCTCGCCTGGCGCCCGAAAAGCGCCTCGGCGATCGACGAGGAGGCGGCAACGACGCTCTTCAAGCTTCTCGAGACCCTCGAGGACAGCGACGACGTGCAGAACGTCTACGCCAATTTCGAAGTCGCCGAAGACGTCATGGCGCGGCTCAGCGCCTGATCGCGGCCGCTGCCAGATGCGCGTCGTCGGTCTCGATCCCGGCCTGCGGCATACCGGCTGGGGCGTCATCGACGTCAGCGGCAACCGCCTGTCCCATGTCGCCGACGGCGTCGTCCACGCCCCGACCGACGCGCCGCTCGCCGCCCGGCTGGTGGCGCTCTTCCGCCAGATCAACGCCGTGCTCGAGCATTTCCGCCCTGACGTCGCCGCGGTCGAGGAGACCTTCGTCAACAAGAACCCGGCCTCGACCCTGAAGCTCGGCGTCGCCCGCGGCGTCGTGCTGTTGGCGCCGGCCGAGCGCGGCCTGCCGGTCGCCGAGTATTCGGCCAACCTCGTCAAGAAATCGGTGGTCGGCGCCGGCCACGCCGCCAAGGAGCAGGTGCAGATGATGGTGCGGCGGATCCTGCCGGGCTGCGAGATCGGCGCGCCGGACGCTGCCGACGCTCTCGCCGTCGCCATCTGTCACGCGCACCACGCCGCGACCCGGCGCCATTGGAAAGCGGCGGTATGATCGCCAAGCTCGCCGGCGTGATCGATCAGATTTGCCCCGAGGGCGCGGTCATCGATGTCGGAGGGGTCGGCTACCTCGCCTTCTGTTCGACGCGGACGATTAGCCGGCTACCGGCGGTAGGCTCCACGACGTCCCTACTGATCGAGACGCATGTCCGCGAGGATCACATCCATCTCTACGGCTTTGTTGACGCTGCCGAGCGCGACTGGTTCCGGCGGTTGACAACGGTGCAGGGTGTGGGCGCGCGGCTGGCGCTCGCGATCCTCTCGGCGGTTGCGCCGGAACAACTTGGCCTTGCCATTCTCGCCGAGGATAAGGCTGCGCTGACACGCGCCGATGGGGTCGGCGCCCGGCTGGCGACACGCATCGTCAACGAGCTGCGTGACAAGGTAGGCGGTGTCGCCGCGGCAGCGACGTCGTCGGTGCCGATTGCACCCCCGCCGGATGCGGCTGCCGGCCCTGCGGCCGATGCCGTTTCGGCGCTCGTCAATCTCGGCTACCGCCGGACGGAAGCTTTCGGTGCGGTCGCCACCGCCGCCCGCCGGCTCGGCGGCGGCGCGGACGCAGGCGCACTGATCCGCGCCGGGTTGCAGGAGCTCGCTCAATGAGCAATGCCGTGCCGCGCACTGTCGATCCGGCTCGGTCCGAGCAGGACGCGGTCGAGGCGTCGCTGCGACCGCAGACGCTCGCCGAGTTTGTCGGCCAGCCCCAGCTGTGTGACAATCTTCGGGTCTTCATCGAAGCTGCGAGGGGCCGGGGGGAGGCGCTCGACCACGTGCTTCTCTCAGGACCTCCGGGCCTTGGTAAGACGACGCTCGCGCAGATCGTCGCCCGCGAAATGGGGGTGGGCTTCCGCGCCACCTCGGGCCCGGTGATCCAGCGTGGGGGCGACCTGGCCGCGCTGCTGACCAACCTGCAGCCGCGCGACATCCTCTTTATCGACGAGATCCACCGTCTGGCGCCTTCGGTCGAGGAGATCCTCTATCCTGCGATGGAGGATTTTCAGCTCGACCTGATCATCGGCGAAGGGCCGGCGGCTCGGTCGATCCGCATCGATGTCGCGCCCTTTACCCTGATCGGTGCGACGACGCGGTCTGGGCTGATCACTCGAGCGTTGCGCGAGCGCTTTGGCATACCGTTGCGGCTGGTTTTTTACGCGGCGGCCGAGCTCGAGATGATCGTCGGTCGCGCCGCTCGAATGCTCGTTCTCGACATTCGCTCTGACGGTGCCGCCGAAATCGCTCGGCGGTCGCGTGGCACCCCGCGCGTCGCGATGCGCCTGTTGCGGCGGATTCGTGACTTTGCCGCGGTCGAGGGCTTGGCGATCGTCGATGCGGCCGCCGCCGACGCAGCACTGCTGCGGCTCGAGGTCGACGGGTGCGGCCTCGACGGCATGGATCGGCGCTACCTGCGCTGCATGGCCGAAAACTATGGGGGCGGCCCTGTTGGGGTCGAAACGATGGCAGCGGCGCTCGGCGACGAGCGCGATGTCATCGAAGAGGTTGTGGAGCCTTATCTGATCCAGGAAGGGTTTGTGCAGCGCACATCGCGTGGCCGTGTGCTGACCCGGATCGCCTTCCGTCATCTCGATCTACCGATACCGGCAAGCCTGCCGGCCCAGCTCGATCTTCTCGCGCATTTGCCGCTCGAACCCGAGGTCGAAGAGGCGCCGTGACGCAAACGATCATCCAATAGACGCCATAAAGGGTCACCAAGAAATGCCGCCTACTCCTGTCGATGCCCTGCCACTCGTTGGTGCAGTCCCTCATGATCTCTCGATCATCGGCCTGTTTCTGCAGTCCGATGCCGTCGTCAAAGTAGTGATGCTGATTCTTCTGGTCGCGTCTTTCTGGTCGTGGGCGGTCATCTTCGACAAGGTGATCCGGCTGCGCCGGTTGCGATTTACCGCGGCGAATTTCGAGGAGTCCTTCTGGTCTGGCGGCTCGCTCGATGATCTCTACGAGAGAGTCGGTCAGCGCCCCCCCGATCCGATGAGTGCAGTTTTTTCGGCAGCAATGCGGGAGTGGCGGCGCAGCGCGGCCAAGAATCTGCTTGGCACTCCGGTGATGCGGACGAGCCTCCAGCAGCGCGTTGAGCGGGTAATGACCGTGACGGTGGGCCGAGAGATGGAGCGGGTCGAGCGCTTTATGGCGTATCTCGCGACGGTCGGGTCAACGGCACCGTTCGTCGGGTTGTTCGGCACCGTCTGGGGCATTATGGACAGCTTCCAATCGATTGCCGCGTCCAAAAACACCAGCCTTGCCGTCGTGGCACCCGGTATCGCCGAATCGCTGTTCGCGACCGCGCTCGGGCTTGTCGCCGCGATCCCCGCAGTCATCGCCTACAACAAGTTCGCGACCGACTTCGGACGCTATGCCGGTCGGCTCGAAGCGTTTGCTTCGGAGTTCAGCGCGATCCTGTCGCGCCAGCTCGACGAGAGGCCGTAAGTGACGGCGGCGCCGAGCCTCGGCAGCAACGGCCCGCGCCTCGCCGGGCGGTATCAGCCGATGGCGGCAATCAACGTGACGCCATTCGTCGACGTTATGTTGGTATTGCTGGTCGTCTTCATGGTTGCGGCACCGCTTCTGACGGTCGGGGTGCCGGTCGATCTGCCACAAACGCAGGCTCCACCGATCACCGAGCCAAAGGAGCCCCTCGTCATCACAATCAATAGCGAGGGCCACATCTTCATCCAAGAGACTGACGTTCCGACGGAATCGCTGGTCCCGCGGTTGGGCGCAATTACCGGCAACAATCCCGACGCGGTGCTCTATGTCAGGGGCGACAAGGCGATCAACTATGGTCGCGTGCTCGAGGTAATGAGCCTGGTCAGCTCGGCCGGGTTCCGCAAGGTCTCGCTGATTGCGGTGCCACCGAAGGGAACGAGCACCAGAGCCGCATCCGGTGCAGCGCCCCTCGACCGATCGGGGCAAACGGTCAAGCGCTGAGAGGTGTCGCGGTTTCACTCCGATGAGCGTGGCAACCGCAGAACCGGAGCTGATCGAGGAACCCGTCGTCCGCGACGCGATGCCCGACGGCGTCGCTCCGCGCGGCATGGCGTTGTCCGTAGCGCTACACCTTATCCTCGGGAGTCTCTTCATCTTCGGTCTCCCGAGGCTGTTCGCTCCACCCCCGCCCGAGGACATGCCGATCGCGGTCGAACTGGTGACGATTGCGCCGGAGACGAAAGCCACGCGCCCCAATCCGAACCCGCCGCGACCCGATGCCAAGCCGGAGGTGCCGGTCGCGGATACGCCGGTGACAAAACCTGAGCCCGAACCCCCGATCCCAACACCGGTTCCGCCGCCCTCGGCCGAGGCGCCGCCGCCGGCGCCCGAGCCGCCGAAGCTCCCAGAGCCCAAGCCGGCGCCGCCGCTGCTGAAGCCACCCGAGCCCAAACCCGAGCCACCTAAGCCGATCGAGAAAGCCGAGGCACCGAGGCCGAGGGAAAAGCCCGAACCGCCCCAGCAAATGGCCAAGAACGAGTCGAAAACAGAGCAGAAGAAATACGATCCCAGCCAATTCGAGGCGCTGCTGAAGAACCTTGCGACGCAGCCGACTGCGCCGTCACCGGATGCACCGCCGCAGAGAGCACGCGTCGCGTCGGCTCGGCCGTCGTCGCAGCCTCGAGCGCCGTTGGGCAGTCAAATTACCGCCAGCGAAGTGGACTTGGTGCGACAGCAAATCGCGCGGTGCTGGAACGTGCCGGCGGGCGCCCGTGATGCCAAAGATCTCGTTGTTGAGGTCAGGGTTACCGTCGATCCGGACGGTACCGTGCGCCAGGCGACGATCGTCGATCAGGCCCGTCTCGGCAGCGATCCGTTTTTCCGCGCGGCTGCTGAGAGCGCGAGGCGCGCCTTTTTCAATCCGCTGTGCCGGCCATTGCACCTGCCTCCCGACAAATACGCAATCTGGAAAGACCTGGTCGTCGACTTCAGCCCCAAGGACATCTTATGAAAAAAATTTCCTTCGAGTTTATCGGCGCCTTGATCGCGGCATTCGCGATACTACTGCACACGGGCGCACCCGTTCGTGCCGAGCTGCGGATCGACATCACGAGTGGCAAAGTAGAGCCGTTGCCGATCGCTATTCCCCCTCTCGCCGGTGGTGCACCGAATGAGAGCCAGGCAGGACAGGATCTGGCCGGCGTGGTTTCGGCAGATCTCGAGCGATCGGGTCTGTTTCGGCCGCTCGATCCGCGCGGCTTTATCCAGAACGTATCGGTCGCGGACGTCCAACCTCAGTTCGGCGACTGGCGCCAGATCAACGCGCAGGCACTGGTGACTGGATCCGTCAAAACGCAACCGGACGGAAGACTGAGGGTCGAGTTTCGCCTTTGGGATGTCTTCGCCGAGCAGCAGCTGACCGGGTACGGCTATACGACGACCCAGCAGAACTGGCGCCGCATCGCTCATATCATCGCCGACGAAATCTATAAGCGCATTACCGGCGAAGAGGGGTATTTCGACACCCGCATCGTCTATGTGTCGGAGTCCGGTCCGCCGGAGAAGCGGATCAAGCGGCTCGCTTTGATGGACCAAGACAGTGCCAACAATCGGTTTCTCACCGATGGCCGCGCGCTGGTGCTGACCCCGCGTTTCTCTCCCACGGCCCAGGAGATCACTTATCTCTCTTACGCAAATGGCACACCGCGCGTCTATCTATTCAACATCGACACAGGGCAGCAGGAAGTCGTCGGCGATTTTCCCGGCATGACCTTCGCACCACGCTTTTCACCTGACGGTAATCGGGTGGTGCTGAGTCGCGCCGAAAACGGCGTCAGCAACCTCTTCGCCCTTGATCTGCGCACCCGGCGCCCCACACGCCTGACCGACAGTCAGGCGATCGACACGTCACCCAGCTTTTCGCCCGACGGCAGCAGGATCGTCTTTAATTCCGATCGCGGAGGTTCCCAGCAACTCTATGTCATGAGCGCGGATGGCGGCGGCACCAAGCGGATCAGTTTTGGGACGGGGAAATACGGAACCCCGGTCTGGTCGCCGCGGGGCGATTTGATCGCCTTCACCAAGATCGACGGTGGCTCCTTTTTTATTGGCGTGATGCGGCCGGATGGCTCGGGTGAACGGCTGCTGACCCGCGATTTTCTGGTCGAAGGACCGACCTGGGCACCGAACGGCCGGGTGCTGATGTATTTCCGCCAATCACCCTCCGATTCGCGGGGACACGGCGGGTCTCCTCGCCTGTATTCGATCGACTTGACCGGCTCCAATCAACGCGAGGTAACCACCCCGCAGGATGCTTCCGATCCGGCCTGGTCTCCCTTGCTTCGATGAACAACGCAGCGATATTGTCTGGGCCGGTCGAGGGGGGATTAATATGCATACGAAAATAATCAGTCTGGCGGGCGCTCTGTTGCTGCTTGCCGCTTGCAGCAGCCCACCGCCGGAGGCGCCCCCTGGGGGACCGCCGGGACCGCCGGGCGGCGCTGGCATCGGCTCGACGAACATCGTGCCGGGTTCGCAGCAGGATCTGGAAGCAAGCGCGGGGGATCGCGTCTTCTTCGCCTTTGACCGATCGGATATTACCTCGGAATCACAGCAGATCCTGGCGCGCCAGGCTGATTGGCTGCGGCGCTATCCGAACGTCACGGTGACGATCGAAGGCCATTGCGACGAACGCGGCACGCGCGAATACAATCTCGCTCTTGGCGAGCGCCGCGCTCAGGCGGTCAAGAACGTCCTTGTCGCCTCGGGAATTCCCGCATCCCGGATCTCGACGATCAGCTACGGCAAGGAACGCCCAATCGTGGTCGGCTCGAACGAGGAAGCCTGGGCTCAGAACCGTGTAGCCATCACCACCGTCAACTGAGAACCCTCGATCGGGGCGCCTCAGACGGCTGAGAGGTCTGTGTTAAGAACCAAGCCAATCGGCGTTAGGAGCGCCCTTTTTTTGCCCTAAAAGGACCCTAGTACGCTGTTCGCCACTATCCTCGGGACCGCTCTTGTGGTCGACGCAGCGATGGGCGATGCCGCGAGAGCCCGCCCCCGGCTTTCGGGCGGATTTCAAGAGGCCTCTGGGATGCTCAGGCGCTCGGCCCAGCCGCATACTCGTTCAACCCTGCTACTGATGGTCCTCGCCATTGCCCTGCCGACCCAGGCGGTACGATCGCAAGAGCGAGCGACGCAAGATCGTCTCGATCGACTGGAGAGGGATCTCAGCATGTTGCAGCGGCAGGTCTACAGAAGCGCAGGCGGCTCGGCTGCCCCGACGGGCTCCAGCGCTGCGGTCGACAGCGAACTTCGCATGGATCGGCTCGAGACGGAGATGCGCGAGCTGACTGGCCGGGTCGAGGACGCGATAAACGGGGTCGAGCAGCTCCGGCGGCGCTTAGAGCAGGTGAATGGCGACATTGATGCGCGATTTAGTCAAGGCCAAGGATCGCCAACGACCCCGGCACCGCCGCCCCGTTCGGCCGGAGGCGGTGCGGTGGCGAGCGCGGCGGCCGGAACGCTCTCGACCCGGGGTGCCCCGCCGGCCGCTATCGCGCCGCAGCCACCGCCGCCAAGCTCCCCGATGCCGCCCGGGACATTTATGCCTCCGCCGCCCTTTACCCCTACCGGTCCCGGCACATTGACCCCTCCCAAGAGCCTTGCGGGACCGCCGCCATTTGCGCCCGGGTCGGAGAGCACAGGAACCGGCAGCGCCCTCTATCCCGTTTCCGCGGGGGTACTGCCTGCCGGTTCGGCCTCCGATCAGTATAACTTTGCCTTTGGCCTGTTAAAACAGGCAGACTATCAAGCTGCCGAAGCGGCCCTGAAGAGCTTTATTAGACAACATCCGGACGACGGACTTGCCGGGAGCGCACAATATTGGCTCGGCGAAACATATTACCAGCGCGAAAGATTTGCCGACGCGGCTGGCGCATTTGCCGAAGGTTACAAGCGCTATCCGAAGGGGGGGAAGGCGGCCGACAATTTGCTGAAGCTCGGCATGTCGCTCGCCCGCGCTAACCAGAAGCAGAATGCATGTCTGGCCTTCGCACAGCTTGATCACGACTTTCCCAACCCGGGAAGCGCGATCAAGGAGCGGGCGAAGGACGAGAAGAAGAAGCTCGGTTGCTGACCGCGAGGTCATCGACAAAACCGCTTACTCTCACCGAGTTTGGCACCTCGCTCGCTTCGTTCGCTCACTTTGAGGCCCGCCCGTTTGTCGCTGTTGCCGTTTCCGGTGGCCCCGACAGTCTTGCACTCGCGATTCTAGCCGATCATTGGGCTCGCGAGCGCGGGGGAGAGATCTGTGCGCTGACAGTAGATCACGGGCTGCGCCCCGACAGCGGCGCGGAAATCCGTCTCTTGCGTGGTTGGCTTACAGCGCGGGCGATCCGGCACGAAATCCTCACATGGTCGGCAGACAAGCCGGCAACCGGAATACAAGAGGCCGCCCGCGCCGCGCGCTACGGGCTGCTCGTCGAATGGTGTCGAGAGCATGGCTGCCTCCATCTCTTGACTGC
Organism: Alphaproteobacteria bacterium; assembly: GCA_019237135.1. Lineage (GTDB taxonomy): Bacteria > Pseudomonadota > Alphaproteobacteria > ATCC43930 > CGMCC-115725 > AP-15. The sequence goes on along the minus strand of JAFAHQ010000132.1, from coordinate 8,257 downwards.
GCATCAACGCGAAGATCAGGCCGAGACTCACATGATCCGCCGCCGCGCCGGCAGTGGTGACGACGGCCTCGCGGGGATGTCCGCGATCCGCGAGTTGGCCGATTGTCGGATCTTACGCCCGTTGCTCGGTGTCGCTAAAGCCCGCCTCATCGCGCTGCTGCATGCTGAGCGGCAGCCCTTTATCACCGACCCGAGCAACCGCGATCCAACTTTCGAACGATCGTGGTTGCGCGGCACCGGTGCTGTGCCGGTCGGTGCGGATTTCGCGGCGCTGCTCAGCGTCGTTCGCAAGCTCGGGTGCGAGCGGGCAGCGCTCGAGCGCAAGTGCGCTCGGCTTCTCGCCCAGACGGTGGTTCTGCATCCCGCCGGGTTCGCTGTTCTTGATCCCGGTCTTGTTTTCGCGGCATCCGACATAGCCGAGCGGGCGTTCCAGGCGATTGTCGCTGCCATTGGCGGCAAACCTTATCCGGCCCGACGCGAGCGAGTCGCCCGGTTACGCCGGGTGCTCGCCGGAGCTGCGCGCCGAGGACACACGCTCGGCGGCTGCCGCTTTGTTCATTGGCGTCACCGGCTTCTTGTTTTGCGTGAGCTTGACGACGACGCCGGGCCGGTTCGGTTGACCCCGGGGACTAGCTTCTTATGGGACCGCCGCTTCAGCGTCGCCTTGGCAGAGACTGCGACTGGGGCCGTCACCGTCGGCTATCTCGGCCGCTCTGGGGTAGTCATGCTGAACCGTCATCGGCCCGAGCTCCGCCGCCGCGGCCTGCCTCGCCTCATTTATCCGATTCTTCCAGCGGTGTGGGACAAGGGGGGCATCGCCGCCGTCCCCCATTTAGGGTACCGGCGCGAAGGAGACGCGGCCTTACCCGAGTTCAGTTTTCGGCCGATCAATCCGCTGACACCGGCAGGCTTTACAGTTGTTTAAGTCTGGGGGCATCTTATGTCTTAGCCGGGTGAAAATGATCGTGGGCCAGCCCTTGGAGGGGTGCGGATAACCTTCGGCGTGCGACATCCCGCCTGGGCATAGAAAGGCCTTAACCGTGAATAATTTCGGCAAGAATCTCGCCCTGTGGATCGTAATCGGGCTGCTTCTCGTCGCGCTTTTCAATCTGTTCCAGACTTCTTCCAGCCGGGGACCGCAATCGACTCTCGCGTTTTCTGATTTTCTCAATGATGTGAATCGTGGGCAAGTTTCCGATGTCACGATTCAAGGCAACAATATCAGCGGGCATCTCGCCAACAGCGGAGCGTTTACTACTTACGCACCAAATGATCCCAACCTTGTCAATCGGCTGACCGAGAAGAATGTGCGCATAACCGCGGCGCCGGTCGACGAAAATGTGCCGTCGCTATTCGGTGTCCTGATCTCCTGGTTCCCAATGCTGCTATTGATCGGCGTATGGATTTTCTTCATGCGTCAGATGCAGGGTGGCGGCGGTCGGGCGATGGGTTTTGGCAAGAGCCGGGCGCGCCTGCTAACCGAGAAGGTTGGACGGATCACTTTCGAGGACGTGGCGGGGATCGACGAAGCCAAGCAGGAGCTCGAGGAGATCGTCGAATACCTTAAGGATCCGCAGAAATTTCAGCGCCTCGGCGGCAAGATCCCCAAGGGTGTGCTGCTCGTGGGCCCGCCGGGCACCGGCAAGACGTTGCTCGCCCGCGCGATCGCCGGCGAAGCGAATGTGCCGTTCTTCACGATATCCGGCTCGGACTTCGTCGAGATGTTCGTCGGCGTCGGCGCGAGCCGTGTGCGCGACATGTTCGAGCAGGGCAAGAAGAACGCGCCCTGCATCATTTTTATCGACGAGATCGACGCGGTGGGCCGTCATCGCGGCGCCGGGCTCGGCGGCGGTAATGACGAGCGCGAGCAGACCCTGAACCAGCTCCTCGTCGAAATGGACGGCTTCGAAGCCAACGAGGGTGTGATACTCATTGCCGCGACCAACCGCCCCGACGTGCTCGACCCGGCGCTGCTGCGTCCCGGGCGTTTCGATCGTCAAGTGGTGGTGCCGAATCCTGACGTCGTCGGCCGCGAAAAGATCCTAAAAGTCCATATGCGCAAGGTACCGCTGGCCTCGGACGTTGACGCCCGGATCATTGCGCGCGGCACCCCCGGCTTTTCTGGTGCCGATCTCGCCAATCTCGTCAACGAAGCGGCGCTGATGGCTGCACGCAAAGGCAAACGCTCGGTGGCGATGAGTGAGTTCGAGCAGGCCAAGGACAAGGTCATGATGGGTGCCGAGCGGCGCTCGATGGTGATGACCGAAGACGAGAAGAAACTGACCGCCTACCACGAGGCCGGTCACGCGCTGTGCATGCTTTATGCCGAAGGACATGAGCCGCTGCACAAGGTAACGATCATCCCGCGCGGCCGCGCGCTCGGAATCACAATGTTCCTTCCGGAGCGCGACAAGTACAGTCAGTCCAAGATCGAGATCAAAGCGATGCTAGCGAGCCTCTTCGGCGGCCGCATCGCCGAAGAGCTGATCTTTGGCCCGGACAAGGTCACGACGGGCGCCGCTGATGACATCCGCCGGGCGACCAGTCTGGCGCGCCGGATGGTGACCGAATTCGGGTTCAGCGAGAAGCTCGGGCCCTTGCGCTATGCCGAGAACGAGGAGGAGGTCTTCCTCGGCCACTCGGTCACCCAGCGTAAGAACGTGTCCGACGCAACAGCTAAGATCATCGATGAGGAGATCCGCCGCGTCATCGACGAAGGCGAGCGAACCGCGCGGGAGATTCTGACCGCGCGGCTCGACGAACTGCACGTGCTGGCGAAGGGCCTGCTCGAATATGAGACGCTTTCGGCCGAAGAGATCCGGCGGATCATCAAGGGCGAGCGGATTGTGCGCGAGCCCACGACCGGTCCCGCGAGCGACGAGCTACGCCCGGGAAGGCGCAGTTCGGTACCGCCTTCCGGACGGCCTACCGGTCTCGAGCCCGAGCCGCAGCCGGGCGCCTGACAACTTCGAGCTACCCAATTGGGGGTTACGATGACGCGGAGGCTGTTCGGAACGGATGGGATCCGTGGAACCGCCAACAGCGAACCGATGACACCGGAGACGGCACTCAAGGTGGCGATGGCCGTCGGTGAATGCTTTCACAATGGCGCGCACAAACACCTTGTTGTCATCGGCAAAGACACGCGGCTGTCCGGTTACATGCTCGAACCGGCGCTCACCGCGGGTTTTGTCACGATGGGCCTGGATGTAGTGCTGGTCGGGCCACTGCCGACCCCGGCGATTGCAATGCTGACGCGCAGCCTCCGTGCCGATATCGGGGTGGTCCTGTCGGCGTCGCACAATCCCTACGGAGATAACGGCATCAAGCTGTTCGGCCGCGACGGATACAAGCTGTCCGACGAACTTGAGCTGAAGATCGAAGACCACTTAGCCAAGGGACCGATCCGCCGCGCGGTCCCGGCGGAACTCGGGCGGGTCAAGCGACTCGAGGACGCCGGAGGGCGTTACATCGAATTCGTCAAGCAGAGCTTTCCTCGCGGATTGAGGCTCGACGGGCTGCGCATCGTGGTCGATTGTGCCCATGGTGCCAGCTACAAGGTCGCCCCGACGGTCTTCTGGGAGCTCGGTGCCGAGGTGTTCTCGCTTGGAGTATCGCCCGACGGGCTCAACATCAACCGCGAATGCGGGGCGTTGGCGCCCGAACAGATGCAACGCGAGGTGTTGGCCCGGCGAGCCGATATCGGGATCGCCCTCGATGGCGATGCTGACCGGCTGATCGTCGCCGATGAACGCGGTGTCATCCTCGATGGCGACCAGCTAATGGCGTTGATCGCGACCGGCCTTGCGCGCAGCGGGCGGCTCTCCGGCGGCGCACTCGTTGCGACCGTGATGTCCAATCTTGGCCTTGAGCGCTTTCTCGCCGGCCAGAATATCGAGCTTCACCGCACCTCCGTCGGCGACCGCTACGTCGTCGAAAAGATGCGTGCGCTCGGCTGCAATCTCGGTGGCGAACAGTCTGGCCACATCATTCTCGCCGACTACGCGACAACCGGAGACGGGTTGATCGCTGCCCTTCAGGTCCTGGCGTCGATCGTAGAAACCGGCCGTCGCGCGAGCGAGGTCTGCCAACTGTTCACTCCAGTGCCGCAGTTGATGCGCAGCGTACGCTTTGGCGACGGACAACCGCTAGAATCGTCCGCGGTCCAACGCAAGATCACGAGCGCCGAAAGCCGTCTCGGCGCCGGCGGACGGCTTGTGATCCGCAAATCGGGAACCGAACCGGTGATTCGGATCATGGCCGAAGGTGAGGATGAGGAGCTGGTCGCAGCGGTGATCGACGAGATCTGCGGGGCAATCCTCGCTGCTGGCGCCGGCACCGAGGACGCTCCGACTCGGCCCGCGCGTCTTAACCCGGCACAGGCGGCGGAATAGTGCGCGGCAGGGTGCTGGTCGTTGCCGGCTCCGATTCCGGAGGCGGCGCCGGGATCCAGGCCGATATCAAAACGATCTCGATGCTCGACGCCTATGCCGCCACCGCGATCACGGCACTGACGGCACAGAATACCGAGGGCGTCTTCGGGGTCTTGCCGACACCGCCGGAGTTCATCCGCCGGCAGATCGAGGTGGTGCTCGAAGACATCGGCGCCGACGTGATCAAGACCGGCATGCTGCATGATGCGGCGGTGATCGAGGCGATAGTTGCGGTGTTGCAGGACCGAGCCGCTGGTATTCCGGTCGTTGTCGACCCCGTTATGGTCGCCAAAGGAGGCGCCCGCCTGATTGAGCCCGACGCTATCGACGCGCTGAAGCGGCTGCTCATCGCGCGCGCCGAGATCGTTACGCCGAACCTCTCCGAAGCTGAGATCCTTTGCAGTGCGACAATCCGCAACATCGTCGAGATGCGAGCCGCCGGCGAGAGCCTGCTCGCGCTCGGCTGCCGAGCGGTACTGGTCAAAGGCGGGCATCTCTCCGGGAAAACCGTGCCGGATGTCCTCGTCACCGCCAGCGGCAACAGGATCTGGAAGAGCCCGCGGATCGCAACCCGCCACACCCACGGCACGGGCTGCACCCTCGCCTCGGCGATTGCAGCCGGCCTCGCCCAAGGTCTTGGTGTTGAGGGCGCGGTCGATCGCGCCCGAAATTACGTCCAACGCGCAATCGCCGGCGCGCCGGGTCTCGGCCGGGGCCATGGGCCGCTCGACCACGCTCATCCGCTGCGAGCGGGCATCGGAGCCTGACCAAAGTTACCCCGCCCGCGATTGGGGCTAAGCTGCGGACTGGTGGCGGAGGTGCAGAATGGCGAAGAGTTATCGGATTGCGGTGATCGCTGGCGACGGCATCGGGCGCGAAGTGATCCCCCAAGGGATCGTGGCAATGGAGGCAGCAGCGCGCGCTTATGGTTTCGGCTTTGTCTGGAACGAGTTCGACTGGAGCTGCGAGCGCTACACCAAGACGGGTCGGATGATGCCCGAGGACGGGCTGGAGCGGCTGCGGCTGTACGATGCCGTCTATCTCGGCGCCGTCGGCCATCCCGACGTGCCCGACCACGTCTCGTTGTGGGGGCTGTTGATCCCATTGCGGCGCGGCTTCCACCAGTACGTCAACCTCCGTCCGGTACGACTTCTCGCCGGTGTGGAGACGCCTTTGCGCGACCGCGCTCCGGGCGACATCGACTTTTACGTAGTCCGCGAAAACAACGAGGGCGAATACTCGGAGATCGGCGGCCGGCTCTATGCCGGCAGCGAATACGAGATGGCAATGCAAGAGGCGGTCTTTACCAAGCGCGGATGCGACCGGATCATGCGCTATGCCTTTGAGCTCGCCCGCACGCGCAAAAAGCACGTCACCTCGGCAACCAAGTCGAACGGCATCATCCACACGATGCCGTTCTGGGACGAACGGTTTGCCGCCGTGGCGCGCGACTATCCGGACGTCAGGACCGACCGGTATCACATCGACATCCTGACCGCGCATTTCGTGCGCCACCCCGATTGGTTCGACGTTGTGGTCGGCTCGAACCTGTTCGGCGACATCCTATCCGATCTCGGCCCTGCCGTGGTCGGCTCGATTGGCATCGCACCATCGGGCAACATCAACCCCGAGCGCGAATACCCCTCGATGTTCGAGCCAGTGCACGGCTCGGCGCCGGACATCGCCGGTCGCGGCATCGCCAATCCGATCGGTCAGATCTGGTCGGGCGCGATGATGCTCGAGCATTTCGGCGAGAGCGCCGCCGCCGCAGCCGTCGAGCGCGCCATCGCCGAGGTGCTGGCCGAGGGCGGCACTCGCACCCCCGATCTCGGCGGCAACGCCGGGACCGCCGACCTCGGCGCCGCCATTACGGCGGCGATCCGATAAGCCTCTTCCGGCATCGGAATTGCTCCAAATACAGCGTAAATCGCGTTTTTTCGGCAGAACGGCCTCGATCGACCTATAAAATAACGCGTTCTTTCAAAGTGTTAGGATGCAAATTCGCTACGCACGCGGATCAATGGAATTTTTTCGCCGATCAACGAATTTCGAGCGGCCTAACAATAGAATAACAATGGAAATTTTGCGCGGCCGAAAATCGGAGTTTTACGGGGTTCTCGCCGTCGCCAACGAATAGCGCGGATCGCCGGCAAGGCACTCCGCCTCGCGGAGGCCGAGCTCCTTACGCACAAGGTTCGTACCGAGCACCATTGCCACCATTTTGTAGGCAGCGTGTCGGCGGCTCATGCCCTCGCGGCCCATCCCGCAGTCCGACGAGAGGATCAATCGCTCCGGCGGCACGTGCTTCAGGGCTTCGCGGATCAACGCTGCGACCTGGTCGGGCCGCTCGACCTGCAACGTGTGGTGGTCGATCACGCCGATTACGATTTTCTTGTCCTTGATCGCCTCGCCGATCGCTGGCAAATCGCCGGTGCCGGATGAGCAGGTTTCGAAGGTTATCGCATCGGCATCGACCTGGCAGAGCGCGGCGAGGGTCGGCTGGTAGCTCTGAATGTCCCGGAAGATCCGCTGCTGCGCTGGATTGCCCCAGCATGTATGGCACCAGACCTCGGTCTTGTCGCGCAGCCCCTTGACCGTGTTGTTGAAGAGCTTGACGAGATCGTCGACATCAAGCCTGCCGAAGGTCTTGCCGCGAACCGGCACCATGTGGATCTGCGGCTCTTCCATCTGGATGACCGGGCAGCCGGCATCGGCCAGCTCATGGAGCTCGCGATTGAGCGCGTCGCTTAGCGCCCACGTACGTTCGACAGGATCCTTGTAGTATTCGTCGGAAACCGAGGCCGCGAGCAACTCGGGCAGAATGGTTCCGAATTTGACCGGTTTCGTAGTCAGCCGCTGCGCCGCCTTCCACATCGCGGTGTATTGCAGATTGCCGGGGCCGACCGGCCCGGTAATCTTGGGCAGCACCCGCGCCTCGAGAAAATCGTGCAAGATGTGACCACGCGGAGCGCCGGTCGCCATCTGATAGGGGCTCGGCTCGGCCGATTGAGAAAAGCCGGACATGTGTGTCAGCGGATAGCTCTGCCAACTCATACCGCTGATCTGCTCATCAAAATGCGCGTCGCCATCGGTGACGATGTCGAGACCGGCGGTTTCCTGAGCGCGCAGGAAGGCCGAAACGGCGTCCTCGTACTGTTCGCGGTAGCGCAGGTTCATCATTGCTTCGAGAAAGTTCTGCGTCCCCAAGCCAGCCGTGTACCAGCTCGGGCGCGGCAGCGATCCGATGATAGAGGTCGGCAAGATGACGCCGGCCGACGCTTTATACATTTCTGCCTCCCCTTCATCGCGCAGAGAGCGCTCGGTGCTTGTCGATGAGGGCGATCGCGCTCATCTCTCGGTAGCAGACCACAAGGAGGCGCCTATGACCATCGTCCTCGATCACACGATCGTGCCCGCCCGAGATAAGGAAGAATCGGCCCGCTTTTTCGCCCACATCTTTGGTCTGGAATACAAGGGTCCGGTTTCGCACTTCGCCCCGGTGCGGATCAACGATACGCTGACCATCGATTTCGATAATTGGGAGAGCTTCGAGCGGCATCACTACGCCTTCAAGGTCAGCGAAGCGGAGTTCGACGGGATTTTCGACCGCGTCCGCGGCCACGGGCTGGCCTATGGCAGCGGCCCGCGATCGGCCGAGGACATGGAGATCAATCATCGCCATGGCGGCCGTGGTTTCTATTTCCGTGACCCGAACGGCCACCTTCTTGAGGTGTTGACGGCCTGAGCCGCTCCCAGGGTTGCACTCGAGCAAATGAGGAAATCATGTCGCAGACTATCGACCAGAGGCCGCCGGTAGCGGTCGG
>JAFAHQ010000184.1 GCA_019237135.1 Alphaproteobacteria bacterium | reverse complement strand
GACCTCGAGCGTGCGGGTGTGCAGGTCGTCTACGGGTTCATCGAACTCAAGACGCACGCGAAGGTGAGTCTCGTGGTCCGTCGCGAGCAAGGCCAGCTCAGGAGCTATGTTCACTTCGGCACCGGCAACTATCATCCGCAAACGGCGAAGATCTACACGGACCTGTCTTTGTTCAGCGCCGATCCGGATCTTGGCAGCGACGCCTCGCAGCTGTTCAACTATGTCACCGGTTATGCCGAGCCCGTGGGCTTGAAAAAAGTCGCCGTCTCGCCGGTCAACCTGCGCGGAGTCCTGGTCGACGCGATCGAAGAAGAAATCGGACATGCCCGCGCCGGCCGGCCGGCCGCGATCTGGGTGAAGCTCAATTCCCTCGTCGACCCCGGCCTCATCGATTGCCTCTATCGCGCCGGACAGGCGGGCGTCAGGATTGAACTCGTGGTGCGCGGCATCTGCTGCCTGCGTCCCGGCGTCCCTGGACTCTCCGACAACATCCGGGTCAAGAGCATCATCGGCCGCTTCCTTGAGCACGGACGCATCGTCTGCTTCGCCAACGGCAAGAAGCTGCCTTCAGACCGGGCCAAGGTCTTTATCAGCTCCGCCGACTGGATGCCGCGCAATTTCGACGGGCGGGTCGAAGCGCTTGTACCGATCGAGAACCAGACCGTGCACCGCCAGGTGCTCGACGAGATCATGGTAGCAAATCTGCGCGATACCTCACAGAGCTGGAGCCTTTCACCAGACGGAGGCTACGGGCGCGTGCCGCTCGATGAGGAAGCCTTCTCGGCCCATACTTATTTCATGACGAATCCAAGCCTGTCGGGGCGAGGGACCGCGCTCAAGCGAGGACAGCCGAGGCTTGTCGTTCGCTAAACTGATTTCCGACCGGGTGTGATGGAAATTATCGGCCGTATCGCCGTCATCGATTTGGGCTCGAACTCGTTACGCCTTGTCGTGTTCGAGCGGCTGGGCGGCGCCCTGTTCCCCCTCCTGAACGAGAAAGTCATGTGCGGGCTCGGTCGAGGGATCGCCTCGACCGGCCGGCTGAACGCCGAGGGCGTGACGCTCGCGCTGGCCAACCTGCGCCGGTTCGTCGCGCTTGCCCGCGCCCTCGGCGCCGAACATCTTGCGGTGCTTGCGACAGCGGCGGTCCGCGATGCCAGCGATGGCCTCTCCTTTGCCGCCGAGGTCGAGCAACAGTGCCGCGTGCCGGTCAAAATCATCGACGGTGCCGAAGAGGCACGATTGTCCGCGGCCGGGGTACTAGCCGGAATTCCCGAGGCGGATGGGCTCGTCGGCGATCTCGGCGGGGGCAGCGTCGAATTGGTTCGGATAAGGGCAGCGGTAGCCGGCGAAATCGTGCAGATCGGACCGGGGATTACCCTCCCGCTGGGGCCGTTGCGTCTGGCAGCACTCGGCGGCAGCGTTAAAGCCATCTCCGAAGCTGCCGAGCGCGCTTTCGTGGTGGCACCTGTCTTACGAACGACACCCGGGAAGAATTTGTACCTTGTCGGCGGGGCGGCGCGGGCCATCGCCCGGCTGCACATGGAGCACACCCACTATCCGCTCCACATCGTTCACCAATACACGATTGGCCGCCGCGATGCCGAAGCCTTCTTCGACATCATCGGACGGCAGTCGCACAAGTCGCTCGAACGAATCACCTCGATCGCGCGTAAACGTCTCGAGTTGGTGCCTGCCGCCTCACTCGTCCTACGCAAGCTGATCGCTGTAGCGGGACCCCAAAGCGTTATCTTTTCTGCATTCGGGCTGCGCGAGGGTTATGCGTACGGCCTTATCTCGGCGTGGGAGCGTGGGCCGGATCCACTGATCGCGGCTTGCGCGGCAATCGCCCGAAGCCAGAGTCGCTTCCACCTCGAAGGCGACCAATTGCAGCGCTGGACGGCGCCACTGTTCCCAAGCTTATCAGAGGGGTCACGCCGGCTTCATCGCGCCGCCTGCTGGCTTAGCGACATTGCTTGGAGCGAGCACCCCGACTACCGCGCCGAACTTGCCTTTACCCGCAGCCTCAGGATGCCGTTTGCCGCCATTGGTCATGCCGATCGCGTGTTCGTCGCAACGGTGCTGCACACCCGCTACGGTGGCGCAGCGGATGACCCGGTCAAGGATCCGACCCGGCTGATGCTCGACGAGCAAGCCGCTGGGGAGGTGCGTACCCTCGGTCTTGCACTTCGCCTCGCTTACACCCTGTGTGGCGGGACGATCGACCTCCTATCCGAGCTGTGGCTCGGTCGCGAAGGGGACAGCCTTGTCCTTGAGATCCCCTGCTCGGGCAGCCTCTTCGTCGGTGAAGCGGTACAAAGGCGCCTCGATGTGCTTGCCCGATCTCTCGGGACGACCCCTGTGGTGAGGCGGCGCGAGGCGAGGCAGCTAGCCCGCGGCTAGCGGTCCCCTCGGCCGTTCCTCCTCCACGAGCCAAGGAGGGCCAGCTGGGGGTGACAACAGGGGACGAAGCTAGGGTTGCGAAGCTAGGGTCGGGTGAAATTGCAGCCCTTACCCTGCCTCTCCCGCAGTGAGGCTCTGACGGAATCGGGATCGCGCTCCGATTGCCGAAATCGCCCGGACTATGTAGCTTTCTTACCGGGCGGACCAAGCGTCGGCCAGCGGCGGTCGCGCTACAAGAACACGAAGGCGAGAGGCTGGACGAGCCTCCCGCCCAGCATCCCGAGCGGGACGGTGCGCCATATTTCCTTCCGCCTAGGCTGTTGCGCCCGGGTCGCTCGCTCGTGACGAACTGAAGGTCGCTTTTCGATGGCGGAGACTTCTGATCGCACCTGATCAATTTGGCGCAATGTCAACGAGTGCTGGTCTGACATGCCCCGGTTTTGTCTGAAGACGAACGTATGGATCTATCAAAATATCTCAATACAATCGAAGCACACATTGCGTAGGACTCGGAGCGAATTTGGCAAAAAATTTCTCTATCCGCTCTTGGACAACAAATTCATCACATAATCCCCAATATCCATTTCTGGATCGAATAGGCCAAACGCGCGAGATCGACTTCGTAGTCCAGGGGGCAAGGGCACCTCTCGCACTTGAGGCCAATGGACAAACCGGCCACGCCGAGGGTACCATTCCGAACGAAGCCTTTGACGACAACCTCTTCTGCCAAAATGAGATTTTGCGACTCGGCTACAGGCGTCGTCGGGTCGTTGGCTTTCGCTTAGCGAGAGGCCATGATTGCAAGGGGCGTTAGCGGAAGGCGAGACGACAATACACGATGGAAAACGGCCACCGACCGGCTTTATATTGCGGTCCGAACATTTATCATTGATAAATTCTCATTTATATGCTAATAGAAGGTTTGTGGATTAGAGTCTTGAGCTAGAGTCGGAATGCACCGCCGGGGTATTTCGTGGCAGCGATCGAAACAATGAAGCAAAAAACTCGATCTGCTGCAGGTTGTGAAGGCGAGCAATTATGATGAGGATAATTTTGAAGATAATTCCAACTTAGCTGTTTTGACAAAATCGGCAAACACGAAGAAGCCGATGATTGCAATTCGTAGCAAGCAGAGACGATGGGTTGGCAGCTCCGGTGCGGCTGAGACGCGTCGCCGCACTCAGTTTGTACTTCAACCAATGCGAGAGGTTTTGCTGCAGATTTGCTGCAGGCGCAGCGACCGACAACAATCGATGCAATTTCTGATTGCAGGCCAGAGCCCGCGGCGGCTCCAAGAACGTCGCCATTTCCCTGGACACCCGCTTTGAATCAGGCGAGACCGAGCCCGAGAGAGACGATTCGAGGACAGGAGCTACAAGGGCTGGCCGCGGACGAGGCGCGGCAGGTCGCCGACCAGCCCCATTGCATCGCGCATCAGCAAGCGTTTGAGCGGCGGCAGGCGTTGAACCACGGCAAAGCCGAAATCACGAGCGAGCCGCACAGACGGGAGCGAGTTCGAAAACAAACGGTTGAGTCCATCTGTGACGCCGGCGAGCAAGAGAGTGTCGAAACGACGCCATCGCTGGTAGCGGTCGAGCACGGCGTCATCGCCGATGTCGAGACCAAGCCGACGCGTGTCAATCACGAGCTCGGCGAGTGCGGCGACGTCGCGGGTGCCGAGATTGAGACCTTGCCCGGCGATAGGATGAATCACATGCGCTGCCTCGCCGACCAGCGCCAGCCGGCGCGCGACGTAGCGCTCCGCCAGCATCAGCCCGAGCGGATAGGTCGAGCGTGGCCCAATGGGCTCGACCGCGCCAAGAAAGTCGCCGAAACGCGCGGCGAGCTCCGCCGAAAACTGGGTATCGGGCAACACGATCAGCCGATCGCTGAGCTCGGCCCGTTCGGTCCACACGATCGAGGAGCGGTTGCCGGTCATGGGCAGGATCGCAAATGGACCCGCCGGCAGAAAGTGCTCGACCGCGACGCCGCGATGGGGGCGCTCGTGGCGCACCGTAGTCACGATACCGGTCTGGCGGTAGCGCCACTCTACAGCGCCGATGCCTGCTCTCCGACGCAAAGGGGACTTTTGACCGTCGGCTGCGACGACGAGGCGAGACGAAACCAGTCGTCCGTCGGAGAGCATAGCGACCGCGGCAAAGGGCGAAGTCTCGACTCCCCCGACGGCGAGCGGAGCAAGAAGGGAGAGGCCTGGAAGCGATCTGGCCCTCTCGATCAGTGCGCGGCGGAGCACCCGGTTCTCGACGACGTAGCCAAGCGGGGCGCCGGCTCCGAGTTGGCGATGGTCGTAATGGAGGAACAGCGCCGAATCATCGTCGGCGACCCGGATCTCAAGAATCGGCTCGGCCCGCGCGGCGATCTCAGGCCACAGGCCGAGGGCGTCCCAGACCCGGCGCGATCCGTAGCCAATCGCCGAACAGCGGCCGTCAAACCCTTCGTTGAGCGCTGCTGCAGGGTCGGTCGGATCGACGATCGCGACCTCAAGTCCGGCGCCGGCGCACGCGACGCCGAGCAACAGCCCGATCAGGCCGGCGCCGGCGATCAAGACCTCGACATCCTCGCTCACCGCAAAAGGATGGAGCGGAGCCGGCAAACTGTCCAGATCTCGATCGGGTCAGGCGCTTTCGCGACCGCTGCTAATCACGTAAGCTTGCTACCGTTTCGTGCCATCAGGGGATGGACAGAGCACGGAGAAGGCCGGCACCGGAGGGGGGCAGCATGGCCCGATCAGTAGGATATTCGGCGCGCGGAACTGTCCGGGGTATGCGAGGATGGGCGGATGTATTGGCTAGGCTGAAGCGGCGCTTGCTTGAATCCTTAGGCTTGGCCCTATTGCTCGCATGCTTTTTACTGGTGCTGGCATTGCTGACCTACGACTCGCGGGACCCGTCGCTCAACACAGCTGTCGACGCAGCACCTCATAACTTTCTCGGCTATAGTGGGGCTGTTCTTGTGGATCTCTTGCGGCAGAGCCTCGGCCTTGCTGCTTTTTTGATCCCGATGGTGTTGCTCGGCTGGTGCTTTCGTCTGCTGCTAAATCGTCCACTCGTATCGCTCGGGCTCAAAGTGGCACTGCTTCCGGTGGTTCTCGTGTTGGGGGCATTCGCACTATCGGTTCTTGATCTCGGGACCCGCTCTCAGGAGGTTAAGTTCGGCGGCGCTGTAGGATGGGGGCTGCAGGGGCTGCTGATGCGTGCGTCCCTCAGCTCCGCGGCGTTGCCAATTTCGTTGGCAGCGGCGGGCATCGTCGGCCTGCTGCTGCTGTTGATTATAGGCCTCTCTTGGCGGGACTGGCGCGACATTGGTGAGGAGGCAGGGCGCAGTATGTCTCGCATCGGCACGTTTTCCGGCCGCCGCACGATCGTAGCAGCGGGGGTCGCCGATCGACTGGTTCGCTATTGGCGGGGCGGCCGCCCCCCCGATGCAACCGCAAGCTCCTCCGGTTTATCCGGGCCGGATGAGCCGGCTGTATCGACGGGGTTGCCAAACCGGCAGGAGCCGCGCCTTGATCACGGCGCATCGAGTACCATGGGCGGGGGGCGCGATCGCGGCGGGCTCATTCGCTTCATCGCGCCTAGGGCAAAGCCGCTCGCACCCGGAACGCGTTCCAATCAGGAGCGCCAGCCAACACTCGATCTGGAACCAGATGGGCAACCCTTGCTGCCCTCTCTCGAACTCTTGGCCAGACCGCAGGTAATCAAGACCGAGGAGGTTGACGAGGAAGCGCTGGGAAAAAATGCTCGCCTTCTCGAGACGGTGCTCGAGGACTTCGGGGTCCGAGGCCAGATTGTACAAATTCGTCCTGGGCCAGTCGTGACGCTTTACGAGCTCGAGCCAGCGCCAGGGATCAAGGCCTCGCGGATCATTGGGCTCGCCGACGACATCGCACGCTCGATGAGCGCGATCTCGGTGCGGGTTGCTGTTGTGCCCGGACGCAACGTGATCGGAATCGAGCTGCCAAACCGCAGAGCCGAAACAGTCTTTCTGCGCGAACTTCTCGCCTCCCCGGTCCATGACAAGCATCCCGGACGTCTCGCCTTGATCCTGGGAAAAGATATTTCAGGCGAGCCGGTCATCGCCGACTTGGCAAAGATGCCGCATCTGTTGATCGCGGGAACGACAGGGTCGGGCAAGTCGGTCGGCATCAACACGATGATCTTATCCATCCTGTACCGGATGCCGCCCGATCGTTGCAAATTCATCATGGTCGATCCGAAGATGCTGGAACTTTCAGTCTACGACGGGATCCCACATCTCCTGGCCCCGGTGGTCACCGATCCCCGCAAAGCCGTTATGGCGCTCAAATGGACGGTGCGCGAAATGGAAACCCGTTATCGCAAGATGTCGAAGCTCGGGGTGCGCAACATCGACGGGTTTAATGCGCGGCTCGCGGAAGCGCGGCGCAAGGGCGAGAGCCTGATCAGCAAAGTGCAAACCGGCTTCGATGCGGAAACTGGTCGGCCGATCTTTGAATCGCAGCCGTTCGACGCCAGCGAGCTGCCGCTGATCGTCGTCGTCGTAGACGAGATGGCGGATCTTATGCTGGTCGCTGGTAAGGAGATCGAAGCGGCGATCCAGCGGTTGGCGCAAATGGCGCGCGCTGCCGGTATTCACATTATCATGGCCACCCAGCGCCCCTCGGTCGATGTTATCACGGGTACCATCAAAGCAAATTTCCCGACCCGAATCAGCTTTCAGGTGACGTCAAAGATCGACAGCCGCACGATCCTTGGCGAAGGCGGCGCCGAGCAGCTCCTGGGCCGCGGCGACATGCTCTACATGGCGGGGGGCGGGCGCATCACGCGTGTCCACGGCCCCTTTGTCTCGGACGAGGAGGTCGAGCGCGTTGTGTCGTTCCTCAAGACGCGCGGAGAGCCCGATTTCATCGACGAAATCACCGAGGATGACGGTGGCCCGCTCGACCTTCAGGGAAACGAGGACGACGGTGGTGCTGGCGACGCGCTCTATGGACAGGCTGTTGCCGTGGTGTGCCGCGAGCGCAAAGCCTCAACAAGCTTCGTGCAGCGCCATCTGCAGATCGGGTACAATCGCGCGGCCCGCATCATCGAGCGGATGGAAGCAGAGGGCATCGTCAGCGCTGCCAACCACGTCGGCAAACGCGAGGTTTTGGCGAGGGGCTGTGATTGACCGCGCTCGGTGGCGGCCGCTGGCTCATGTCTGCGAAAAGTCGCGGGAGCCGCTGAAATGAAACGAGTGGAAATCGTCGGTGATCGCCTTTGCAGGGACAGGGTTTCGACTTACGTCCAGCGGCATCGCGTCAGCCGCCGTGTTGTTATCGCATCCCTTTTGCCGCCGGCGACAATGTTGCAGGCCGCCCTCTCAAGCGCAGCCGTTCCATCGGCGCCGGCCGTGCTGACCCCACTGGACACGGAGGACTTGCAGCGAATCACCGCCTATCTGAATGGCATACACACGATGACCGCCCGGTTCCGACAGTCCTCCTCTAGCAGCGGTACCGCAACCGGAGGCTTGTGGATGGCGCGGCCCGGCCGTATGCGGTTCGAATACGACCCACCTTCGCCGATCCTGCTAATCGCCGACCGGTTCTATGTCTATTATGTGGACAAACAGCTCGCTGAGATGTCGAAAGTCGGGTTGAAGTCGACGCCGGCATGGTTTCTGTTACGCGACCCCATTACCTTTGACGATCTCGTCATCACGCGTTTCGAGCGAGGTGCGAACGCGTTGGCCATTACTGTCATCGAGCCGACAGAACCGGACAACGGCAGCCTGACCATGGTATTCAACAGTAAGCCGGTGGCGCTGCGCCAGTGGATGATCGTTGATCAACAGCGCAAGACTACGACGGTTTCGATCTTTGACTCACAGTTCGGGGTAGCGCTAGACCCGGAGTTGTTTGTATACCACGATCCGTTTGCTGCTGGACGCCGTCAGTACCAACCCTGAGTTCAACCCTGATGCCCGCCTGCCTCATGCCGCTGGTCGGCATCCCTACCTGTCTCCGTGTGCTTAACGAGCGGGTCTTCCATGGGGTTAACGAGAGATATCCGAGTGCGGTGATCGACGCAGCAGGATGTTTGCCGGTATTGATCCCAGCGATCGGGTCGAAGGTCGACGTCTGTGTGCTGCTAGACCGGCTCGACGGACTGCTGCTGACGGGCAGTCCGACAAATGTCCATCCCAGACATTACGGCGCCGAACCGAGCCACCCCGAAATCCTCCACGATCAGGAGCGGGACGCGACGACGCTGCCGCTGATTCGTGAAGCGATCCGGCGCGACCTACCGCTCTTGGCAATTTGTCGTGGCATCCAGGAGTTGAACGTGGCGCTCGGCGGCACACTGCATCAGCGAGTGCAAGATGTTCCCGGCCGCCTCAATCATCGCTCGCGCAGAGACGCTCCCGATGGGCCGTACGGTCCGGCCCACAGCGTGACATTGACCGCGGGCGGGCTTCTGACGTCTCTTGCCGGCGCCACCGAGGTGATGGTCAATTCGTTGCATTCCCAGGGTATCGATCGTCCCGCCCCCAGACTTCGCGTCGAGGCGGTGGCGCCGGATGGGCAGATCGAGGCAGTCAGTCTGCCCGAGGCGCGATTTGTCGTCGGCGTGCAGTGGCATCCCGAGTATAAGGCCCTGGGGAACCCGTTCTCGAGCGCCCTGTTTTCGGCCTTTGCTGAGGCATGTGGCGCAGCCACTGCGGGATCCTGTCTATCTTCAACGCGGTATGAGGGAATTACAGTTGGTTCCCGAGCGTAGCATGCATTTTTGCCGCTGCGGGCATGCAGAAATCGCGCCTTTGTTTTCCATCATGCCGCCCCACTTCGTTAACCCGGAAGCGGAGAGAGCAGCAGCTCTGCTCAGAACGGGTCTGTGTCCCCTGTAGGCCCGATTTCCCCCAAACGCTTCTGACATGCAGGCGCCCGGTCTTCCCCCCCGACCGGGCGCCGATGTTTTGCCCGCCAGCTCCCGTCACAGGTTGCCCTAGCCGTTGCCTCATGTTTCATTCAGGTACCGAAACCCCGGTCGAACGCGTCGGATGAGCGATGGCGTTGCGCGTCATCACCTGGAACATCAACTCGATTCGGTTAAGGATCGCCAATGTTCGCCGGCTGGTCGCGGAATGGGCCCCAGAAGTCCTATGTCTGCAGGAGACCAAGACGCCGGACGATCTCTTCCCTCGCGAAGCATTTGGCGCGCTTGGCTACCGCCAGATGCTGGTGCACGGCATGAAAGGCTACAACGGCGTTGCCATTCTGTCGCGGATCCCATTCCGGTGGCCTCAGATCCGCGCCTGGTGCGCCCGCGCCGATTGCCGCCATGCTACGGTCGAGCTGCCCGGTGGCATCGAGCTTCACAACATCTACGTGCCGGCGGGTGGCGACGTGCCGGACCCGGAGCGCAACCCGAAATTCGCCCATAAGCTAAGGTTTCTCGACGAGGTGGCGGCATGGTTCGCGGCAAAACGGCAGGACGGACGGCGGATGATTGCGATGGGCGATCTGAACATTGCTCCGCTAGCGACTGACGTCTGGTCGCACAAGCAGCTCCTGACGGTCGTCAGCCACACGCCTGTCGAGGTAGAGCGCCTCGGGCTTTTGCAGCGCGCCGGTGGGTTTGTCGACGCAGTCAGGCATTTCGTGCCGGAGCACGAGCGCCTCTACACCTGGTGGAGTTATCGGGCACGGGACTGGGCGGCTTCGAACCGGGGCCGCCGGCTGGATCATATCTGGGTAACGGACGCGCTCGCGGGCGAACTCTCCGAGGCCCGCGTTTACCGAGAGAGCCGGGGTTGGGACAAAGCCTCCGACCACGTCCCGGTCATGCTTACGATCGGCAACTGACGTACCGGTAGATATTATAACGGCCTTGAGCGACCCTTTCTGGTAGCGGTAAGGGGACCAGCCGATCGTCGGCGATCGCAGGCTCGCTGACCAGCAACCCGCTTGGACGCAGAAGCAGCAGGATTAGGGGTGCAACCTCCGCCGCGAGTGCTTTGCTTGCCACACTGTCCCCAGTAGAAGGGTCGAGATGGGCGAGAGCCATACGACCTCCAAGCAGCTCGTGGGCTGTTTGCAAGGTATCACGCATGTCGCCCAGGATGAGGAGTTCGGGCGGCGGCACGCAATCGGGGTGGGCGGCAACGCTCCGCTCGCAGACGTATATTTTCCGGTCTGGAAAAAGCCAGCGCAGATGGTCGTAGGTCCGGCCGTTGCCGAGCCCCAACTCGAGGACGTCCCCATCCAATTCCGCGATTAGACGGGCTGCCAGATCGAGGCATGCGCGCTGCGCCTTGAGGCGGCGGATAAAGCTGTCGAGCCGGCTCACGAGCAATCAGGCGGCGATGCCGGCTTGATCGCGCAATCGTTTAACTTCGGCGAGCGCCGCGCTCAGCTGATGGTTCGTCGCATCGAGCCGCTGCGCCAGTTCCCGCATGATCGAGACTGCCATGTTCGGGAATTCGCGCACCATCCGCATGAACGGGTCCTTGGAGATGCGCAAAACGATGAGCCGATCTTTGGCACGGACCGTCGCGTTGCGCGGCACGTCGCCCAATATCCCCATCTCCCCGACGGTTTCGTTGGCGCCAAGTGTCGCGACGACCACCGGTCCGGCAGCGGTTTCGAGGACGACCTCGGCATGGCCGTCGATGATCAGATATGCCGCGTCGGCGGAGTCGCCCTGCTGCACCAGCCGTTTGCCGGGATCGAAGCCGATCCGCTCGCTCATGAAGGCCAACAATTTCAGCTTGGAGGGCTCGATCTCCGCAAAGATCGGCACGCGACGAAGCAGCTCGAATTCTTCCTTCAGGCTCATTCTTTTCCTCCCATGCCCATCTCGGTCATTCGGCGGCGATCAGCAAGGACATCAGCGACCCGTTGCCGTCGAGCTCGGACGGCGCGCCTTGCTCCTCCAACTTGCCATTGCTGAGAACGAGAACGCGATCGAAGTCCTTGGCGAGGTTGGCTCGATGCAGCACCCAAATGATGCCTCGACCCGCAAACTCGTCCTTCAAGCCCTTGGTCACTCTCGACTGCCCCTGTCCGTCGAGCGCCGAGGTCGCCTCGTTGAGGATCAAGAGATCAGGACGCTTGAGCACCTCGCGGGCTATCCCCGCCTTTTGGCGCTCGGCGAAAGACAGCCGCGATCCGCCGGTCCCGACATTGTACTCGAGCCCGACCTCGATGATGGTTTGCCGCAGGGACAACTCGTCGACCACCTCGGCAACCGCGGAAGGAACGCGGACCGGTGCGTCGGCCTCGCCATAAGCGATCTTACCAAACAGGATATTGTCCTGTACCGAGGCGGCCGCGTTATAGCGCTCCGCATCAAAGAACTCGATCTGCGACTGCGCCTCCGCCGGAAGATCGGCTCGAAACACCTTGCGCGCCTCGAGCAAGCGGTCTTGCATCGTCTGGTCGAGAACGTCGAGCCGGTGTCTCGCCGGGATGAGCTTGAACGGCAACGAGAGCAGCTTGGTGCGATCGGCTCTGGAGAGTGCCCTCGTCCCATCGGCGCCGATGCGCCCGAGGATCGCGACGAACTCCGGCAGGTCGGTCGCGCTGATAAAGCTGAATTGTTCGAAGAACTCGTGATCGGCTGGCAGGTCGGCGAACAATTCGATCATCGTCTCGGCCACCTGCTTACCGACTTCGACGAGGTCGTCGATCAGCCCGACCTTGGTCAGAACCTGCAACACGTAGGTATTGTCGGCGAGCGCCTCGAAGTCGAAGGCCGGACCGATCGGAGTTCCGAAGAGCAGGTTCTCCGCGACCGATGCGTTGAGGTTGAACCGATCGGCGTCGTAAGTCTCAACGAGGTTGGCGATGCCGTCCTCACTGAGCCGACGGGCAAGCGTCCTGCGCGCTTCGAGAAGCCGTGCAGCTGCTTCGGACTGGGCTTCGGGATCAAGCCGCCAACGCAGCCCCAAAGTGTAGACGACCTCGTCGAAATCGAGACGGGCCAGAACTTCGGTTATGCGCGCCGATAGACCCGCTTTGTCGGCGACCCCGGCGCTCTCGTAATCAAGCCAGTCGGCGTGAAGGTCGAAGTCGATGTTGCCGGACCGCCGCGCTTCGTAGATCTGGGAAGAACGACGTTTGTCGCTCCCCGGATCGTATTCGGCCGGTCGGATCGGGCGGTGGCGCAGGCCGAGCAAAAGATTGTCGCGTAAGGTTCCGGCAAACAGATAGGGAGCCGCCCCGGCATAGCCGATCCGGCGGCCGGTTACGGCGGTCGGCAGGGCGGCAAGGTCCATGCCGCCGATCAGTATGCGGCCGCTTGTCGGCCGGGTCAGGCGCGCGAGCACCAGAGCAAGCTCGTTTTTGCCGCTGCCGCCTTGGCCGATGACTGCTACATGTGCTTCCAGCGGGACGCTGAAGGTGATGCCGTCGAGTATGCGGCTACCGCCGTCCTCGGCGAGCGACAAATTGGCGACGACGAGTTCGCCGGTCAGCGGCGTCACCACGCCCGGCTCCTCGAGCTGGAGCCGAGCATCCATCATGCCGGCGGGCTGGAATTGCTCGACGATCTGCTCGTACGTGATCTTGGAGGTCTGGAAGATCTGATAAAAGCCGAGCAGTTCATTCCACGGCGACGCCAGCTCCCTTTGGGAGAGAAGCACCGCCGCGAGCGCGCCCACAGAAAGCTTATTTATGAGCACCAGGTAACCGCCAATCGAAAAGAAAAAGAAGGGTGTTAGTTGTCCCAAAAAGTTGTTTAGGAACTTGACAAAAAATTTGCGTTGATAGCTCTCGAAGCGGATGTCGTAAATCGTGCCCAGCAGATGGGCAAAACCGCTCAGTTGAAGGCGAGCGTTGTCATTGGCTTGGATGTCGGCAATGCCGGTCGCCGATTCCTGGACGCGGTCGGCTACCTGGCGGATCGTGCGCACCCGGCGCCTGGCGAGTTGGTTTACCTTGAACTGCAATTTCGGGATCAAGTAGCCCTGCACGGGGTATAGCGCGACCGCCGCCAAGCCGAGGATCCAATCCTGCATGAACATGAAGAAAATATTCGTCAGCAACTGGCCCCCGTTGGACAGCGGGGTAACAAACGAGTCGCCGATGAACCCGCCCAGCTGCTCGCACTCAACGGTGATCATCGGAATGATCTGGGCTGACGAGTTCTTATGAAAATACGACAGTGGGAACAGCAACATACGCTGATACAGCTGATAACGGAACCGCCGCAGCATCCGTTCTCCGAGCCGTCCTTTGTAAGTATTGATGTAGTATTTGAATCCGCCGTTTATAAAAACGAGACCCAAAAACGCGGCGCAGAGGACCATCAAATAGCTGATCTGATCAAGCTCGAACCCCAGAATGTGCAGTGGAAACTGTTTGCCGCCTTTGATCGCGCCGTCGGTAATCGTTTTCGGGAGCAGGAGCGAATAGTAAAGAAAGGGGAAAGAGATAAGCGTCAGCACGAGAAGAAAAATCTGTGCCCCTAAGCTGTGCCGAAGAATGAAGCGATAGAGTGTCGGCTCCAGCGCGCTCGGGTCTTCGGCTTCCGGTTTCGGCTTCCTCGCCGGTGCGGGAGCCGCTGCTTTGTGCCGCCATGGGGCAAATCCGAGCCAATACCGTGCCGGCCGAAGGGCCTCTTCGGCGGTGCTGAGCAGCGCTGACACTCCTTTGACGGCGATCGCCTTCATGAAAAGATCATTTCCCGCCGAGGCGCCCTATGCAATAGTCCCTCGGCACGGTTAGACGAGAGGGGTCCCCGTGACCGTTCGCCGTCACCATAAACGGGTGCTCGTCTATAGCCACGATAGCTTCGGGCTTGGGCATTTGCGTCGCTGTCGGGCAATCGCTCATTCCCTCGTGGATGAGGACCCTGCCGTTTCGGTGCTGATTCTTTCCGGGTCGCCGATCATCGGCAGTTTCGATTTCCGCTCTCGCGTCGATTTTGTGCGCGTGCCGGGGGTGATCAAGCTGCGCAACGGAGAATATGTCTCGCTTAGTTTGCACATCGATATCGAGGAGACCCTGGCGATGCGCTCCTCGATTATCCGCCATACCGCAGACATCTTCGACCCCGATCTCTTGATCGTCGACAAGGAGCCCTTGGGACTGCGCGGCGAGGTGCGCGACACGTTGGATTTATTGCAACGCCGCGGGACGGCGCTGGTCCTGGGATTGCGCGACGTGATGGACGATCCCGAGGCGCTCGAGAGCGAGTGGGAACGCAAGCAAGCGGTCCCGGCGCTGGCGGAGTATTACGACGATATCTGGGTATACGGCCTGCCGGAAATCTGCGATCCACTCGCGGGGCTTCCGGTGCCGACCAGCGTGCGACGCCGGATGACCTACACCGGTTATCTTCGACGCAGCGCGTCCGAGCCTCAGGCTACCCCCGATATTCTGGATCTTCTCGAAAGGGATTTCGTGCTGGTGACACCCGGCGGCGGAGGCGACGGCGAAGCGCTGATCGATTTGGTGTTGGCAGTTTACGAACATGACCGAGCCATGCCGCTGCCTGCACTGATCGTCTTCGGGCCCTTCATGCAACCCGAGCAACGAGCGTGGTTCGCAAGCCGTGCCGCGCGTCTCGAGAACGTCCGGACGATCACCTTTAACGCCCGCCTCGAGTCACTGATGGCGCGCGCCGCCGGCGTGGTCGCGATGGGTGGTTACAACACCTTCTGCGAAATTCTGTCCTTCGACAAGAAAGCGCTGATCGTGCCGCGAACAGCCCCCCGTCTCGAGCAGTTCATCAGGGCGCGACGCGCTGCCGAACTCGGCCTTCTGACGATGCTTCCCGAGGAAGAGGGACGCGACCCCAGAGTGATGGCGGGGGCAATCCGGCGGCTGACCGAGCAGCCGCCGCCCTCGACCGCGATGATCCCGGGGTTGCTGGACGGCATGCGAACCGTCAATCGGCGTGCGCGAAGATGGCTCGACGAGGGCAGGGCTGGCTGCTTTGCGGCCCGCGAGCGTCTCGAGGCCTAAGGTCGGTGCAGCCATTCCCCGGAGGCCCCGGTCGCGTCGCCTTCGTTCTGAAAGGGTATCCGCGGCTTTCCGAGACCTTTATCGCTCAAGAAATCGCTGCTCTCGAGCGACGCGGGCTCGAAATCCTGATCGTGTCGCTGCGCCACCCGACAGATCGCGCCACGCATCCGGTCCAGCAGTTGATCCACGCCGCGCTGCTCTATCTTCCGGAATATTTATACCAGGAGCCCCACCGGGTGTGGCGCGGCTGGCGGCGCTCGCGCCGGCTGCCGGGCTACGGCGCAGCCAGATCTGCGTGGCTCGCGGATTTGTGGCGGGACCCGACCCCGAACCGTATCCGCCGCTTCGGCCAAGCCATGGTGCTGGTGGCGGAGCTTCCCGCAGACGTCAACCATCTCCACGCGCATTTCCTCCATACCCCGGCCTCCGTCGCCCGCTATGCCGCCATGACTGTCGGTCTCAGATGGACGGTTTCAGCGCACGCCAAGGACATCTGGACGCTTCCGGCATGGGAGAAGCGCAAAAAGCTTGCCGAGGCGAGCTGGGTGGTAACCTGCACCGAGGCCGGGCGCAGTCATCTCGCCAACCTCGCTTCGCGCCCGGATGCGGTTACACTCTGCTATCATGGGCTCGACCTTGAGCGATTTCCGCCGCCCCCGATCCGCTCAAAGGGCGCGGACGGCAGCGATCTCGAGCATCCTGTCATTATCGTCTCGGTCGGCCGGCTGGTCGCCAAGAAGGGCTATGACGATCTGCTGGATGCACTTGCGCTTTTGCCGAGCCGCCTCGAATGGCGTTTTATCCATGTCGGCGGGGGCGTGCTCTCGACCGCGCTGACCAATCGAGCCCGGCGTCTGGGTCTGTCGCACCGCATCGAATGGCGCGGCGCCTTGGCCCAACCCGACGTGCTCGCTGCTTATCGTCAAGCGGATCTGTTTGTGCTCGCCTCGAAAGTAGCGAAGGACGGCGACCGCGATGGCCTACCGAACGTCTTGCTCGAGGCACAGAGCCAGCGGCTCGCGTGTGTTGCAACCGATGTATCAGGGATCCCCGAGTTGGTCGAGCAAGGAGTGACGGGGTTGCTCGTGCCTCCCGATGACCCGGTCGGGCTTGCTCAAGCCATGAGCGCGCTAATCCGCGATCCCTCAAGGCGTGCGGTGCTGGGCGCCGCTGGGGAACGCCGCGTGCACCGCAACTTCGCTATGAAATCTGGGATCGATGTGCTCGCGGTGCGCTTTGGACTGCTTCCGGCCAATGGGCGGCCGCTTAGTTTGCGGGATGCCTCCCGGTCGTTGCGCGATACCCATCGCCTTGGGGTAGATGCGGTTTTGTAGGCAGCCGGTTCTCCGTTCTCCTGCCTCAACGGTTGTAGAAATAGCTCAACAGCATGGTCCTAGGCGCATGCGCATCGGCTTCTACGCGCCGTTGAAACCGCCTGATCATCCGGTCCCGTCGGGTGATCGTCAAATTGCGCAGCTCTTCCTCGCCGCCTTACGCCTTGTCAAACATGAGCCCATTCTCGTCTCACGCTTTCGCAGCTTTGAGGGGTGTGGCGACGCGCCTCGACAGGCCCGACTCGCCGTACTCGGAGAGCGGATCGCGGACCGTCTTCTCCGCCACTACCAAGCGTTTCCTGAATTTACGCCAGAACTTTGGTTCTCTTATCATGTCTATCACAAGGCGCCCGATTGGTTGGGGCCGACAATCGCGGGCAGGCTTGGCATCCCGTATGTCATCGCCGAGGCTTCCGTGACCCCGACACAGAGATGCGGTGCTTGGGCGGTGGGCCATCGCGCCGCCGAAAGCGCGATCCGAAAAGCTGACGCGGTAATCGGACTGAACTCGAAAGATCGGGAATGCATCTTGCCGTTGCTGCGGGAGCCTTGGCGCTGGGCTGCCCTCAAGCCGTTTGTCGATGCGGCGAGCTACGGTCAAATATGGAAACCGGCGGGCGGGCCGCCCCGCCTGATAACGGTCGCGATGATGCGCCAGGGCGACAAGCTCGCCTCGTATCGCCTTCTGGGTGACTCGCTGTCTCATCTGCTCGATTTGCCTTGGTCGTTGGAAGTGGTCGGCGACGGTCCGGCCCGACGCGATGCTGAGAATGCACTCGCGCCGCTCAACGAGCGGGTGACCTGGATGGGGTCGCTCGACCATGCGGCGATCGCGGAGCGACTTGCCGTGGCGGATCTCTTCGTCTGGCCCGCCTGCAACGAAGCCTATGGCATGGCGCTGCTCGAGGCGCAGGCCAGTGGGTTGCCCGTGGTGGCCGGGGCAGTCGGTGGAGTTGGAGAAATCGTCGTGCCGGAGGTCACTGGACTTCTCGTTGCGCCTGGTGACGCCCTTGCCTTTGCTGCGGCGGTGCGTAGTGTGATCCTCAATCGCGGTCGGCGGTCGGTGTTCGCAAAAGCGGCGCGGCGGCGCGTACTCGTGGAGCATGATCTCCCGGCCGCTGCTCGTCGACTGGCTGCGGTGATCGATGCGGTCTGTCGTCCTTGTGCAGCGTGATACAAGCGTGGAGACAGGCCTCCTGACCAGGAGGCCGGTGGGTGCGGACTGTGGCAATTCTTTCGGTAAGATTTCGTGAACGCCTCCGTCCTGTTTTACGTCCAGCACCTGCTCGGCATCGGGCACATGCAGCGCACTTTCCGGATTGCCGACGCGGTCGCGCGGGAAGGGATCGGGGTTACCCTGGTCTCAGGCGGAGAACCTCCCCTAGGACCCCTCTGTACGCAGTCCGCGCGCATTGTTCAGCTCGCGCCGATCAAAGCTCGCGACGCGACCTTCAAAGAACTTGTTGGTCCGGACGGCCAGCCGATCGACGAAAAACTGCAACAAGCTCGTCGGAACGCGCTGCTTGCCGCCTTCAAGTCGGCCCGGCCCGATGCGGTCGTAATCGAAGCATTTCCATTCGGGCGGCGCGCGTTCCGCTTCGAGATTGAAGCGCTGATCAAAGCGGCGCGATCGCGCTGTCCGCGACCGCGAATTCTGTGTTCTGTTCGGGACATTGTAGTCGTACCCGACGATGCGAGCCGCCTGCGCGAGATCGTCGATCGGGTGCGTTCCGATTTCGACTTCGTGCTCGTTCATGGAGATCCGGCCTTTATATCTCTGGGCGCGAGTTTCTCTGCCGTATCCGAGATCGCCGACCGTCTTATCTATACTGGTTACATCGGTGACCCAGATCAGGCCGTTGGAGGAGATGAGACCGTGGGGGCGAACGAGGTATTGGTCTCGGTTGGCGGCGGTGCGGTCGGCACCGCTCTTTTATCGACGGCGCTTGAGGCGAGGCGACGCGGCTGCCTCGCCAGTCTCACTTGGCGTCTGCTCGCCGGACCCAACTTGCCAGAGCCGGCGTTTGGCACACTCGCGGATGCTTTGCCCGAGGATGTGGTCCTCGAGCGCTATCGCCAGGAATTCCCCCAAATGCTGCGGCGCTGTCGCGTATCGGTGAGCCAAGCCGGATATAATACTATTCTCGACATACTCGCGGCCGGCGCTCGAGCCGTGGTCGTGCCGTTCGCATCCGAGCGGGAAACCGAACAACAGTTGCGAGCGGAGCGCTTGGCTGCCCGTGGGGCGCTGGAAATGATTCCGGAGCCTCTGCTTACCCCCACACGACTCGCTAAAGCTGTCCAACGCGCGATCAGGCGCGATCCTCTGACGATTTCGGTCGACACGGGCGGGGCACGCCGTTCGGCCCGCCTAATCGCGAACATCATCCGTGATCCCGCGAGTGTTATCGGGCGCACGAACGGAAATTTTGTATCACGGTCGGCCGGCGGTATTATCGGCGCATGAGGTCTTTGCTGCGCGAAGATTTGGTGAGGACAGCAGGATGGTCGGATCTGGTCGGCGAGTTCGACCAATGGGGAGAGGGAGGCCGTACCGCGACCCTCTGGTGGCGTGATGACGACGCGGTGATGGCAAGCTGCCGCCTGGACCGCTTGGTTTCTACCGCAGGCGACGTCCCGATTTCGCTCGCCGTGATTCCAGCGACTGCGGACCCAGGACTTGCTGCATGGGTTGCTCACCCGTCTCGGCCCCGTGAAGCGAGCCGCCTCTTTGTCTTGCAACACGGATGGCGCCACACGAGCCGTTCCATCGACGGCAAGAAGAATGAGTTTCCAGCGGAACGTCCCTGCCACGTTGTGAGATCCGAGCTGACGGCGGGCCGAAAGATACTAACCACGTTGTTCGGGACCCGCGCGCTCCCGGTCTTGACGCCGCCCTGGAATCGCTTTGCTTCTTGTTTTCTGCCGCTCCTCCCCTCTTGCGGCCTCAGCGCGATCTCACGCGTAAAGCCGCGGGGCACCCCTTGGCCGGCGCCGGGCATCACCGAGGTCAACGTTCATATCGATCTCGTCGCGTGGGCAGAGGATCGCGGTTTTATAGGTGAAGAAGCGGCGCTAGGTGGCATCGTTAGACACTTGCAGGCCCGTCGCCTTGGCGAAGTCGACGCCGAGGAGCCAACCGGAATCTTGACGCACCACCTAGTGCAGGACGAGGCGACAGATGCATTCCTTTCCAAGCTCATCGCAATCACCCAGGTACACCCTGCGACAAGCTGGCTCGATGCCGCGGAAGTATTCGCGGACGCCCTGTGACCCAGGCGATGACCCGTTACGCGTACCCGACTTCAGCTATGTATGGTGATTATCTCCGCGCCGCTGCCGGGTTCGTCCCGACCGCAGCAATCCTCGTGATCATGCCCATCGGCGTGGTTGCCGCCACGGTGTTGAGCGGCTTTGCAGCACTCTTTGCGGTATTCGGCGTGCGCACGATACTTCGCCACGGGACCCGTTTCGAGATGACTAAGTCGGCTCTGCGGGCGTCGGGACTGCGTCGTGCCTCGATCACTTGGGGGAAGCTCGATCGTATGACGCTCGCTTATTATTCCACTCGCCGCGACCGGCGCGACGGCTGGATGCAACTCGAACTTCGCTCCGGCCGGACGAAGGTAAAGTTGGACAGCCGGATCGAGGGTTTTGCCGAGCTGGTTGATAAGTCGGCTAGAACTGCGCACTCCTGCGGGTTAACACTTAACGCGACCACCTTAGCCAATCTGGCTGCCCTTGGGGTCAGTCTACACACCGAGCCCCGCATCCCGCACGTGGGAGGGCATCCAGTTTGACCGATCTCCTCACAATCCGCGACCTTCATGTTCGCTTCGCCGCCCCAGGCGGCTTTATCCGGGCGGTTAGGGGAGTTTCGTTCCGCGTGCGACCGCGATCAACCGTGGCGCTCGTCGGCGAATCCGGCTCAGGAAAGTCGGTGGTCAGTCAGACCATCCTCCGCATCCTGCCGCGTAGCGGGGTGATCACCCGCGGCGAGATCTTGTTTACTGATCCCCGGCTCGACGGCGAGGTCGTCGATCTCGTGAAACTGCCGGACAATGGTCCGCAGATGCGAGCGATCCGAGGTGGGCGCATTTCGATCATTTTCCAAGAGCCTATGACCTCGTTGTCCCCCGTTCATACCATCGGCAATCAGGTCAGCGAAGCGCTGCGCCTCCATCGACCAGTGAGCGCTGCACAAGCCTCTGAATTGACGGAGGAGATGCTGCGACTCGTTGGATTTCCAGACCCCAAGCGGGCTCTGCGTAGCTACCCTTTTGAGCTGTCCGGCGGGCTGCGTCAGCGCGCTATGATTGCAATGGCGCTGGTCTGCCGCCCCGCGCTGCTGATTGCTGACGAGCCGACGACCGCGCTCGATGTGACCATCCAGGCGCAAATCCTTAAGCTGATCATAGAGCTCCAACATGAGCTCAGCATGGCAGTGCTGTTGATCACCCACGACCTTGGTGTCGTTGCCAATGTCGCCGAGGAAATTGTGGTGATGTACCACGGCGAGGTCATGGAGAGCGGTACCCTCGATGATATCTTTCGTCAAGCGGAGCATCCTTATCTGCGGGCGCTGCTGCGGGCCGTTCCCCACTTCGACATGAAGCCCGGCGAGCGTCTCGTCCCAATCCGCGAAATCCGCCCTGGAGATGCGCCGCATCTGATGGCCGAAAAAGCGGAATGGCCAGTTGGTGCAGATGGCCCGCTGGTCGAGTGCGTCGGCGTACGAAAGACCTTTACCATCCGCAAGAGCGGGTGGTTTGGAGGCGGACGATCGGGTCCTCAAGTCGTTGCCGTCGATGGGATCAGCCTGAGAATCGAGCGCGGCGAGTGTCTTGGGCTGGTCGGCGAGAGTGGGTGCGGGAAAACGACTTTGAGCAAACTGCTGCTGCGGGCTGTATCACCCGATTCAGGAGCGATCCGCTTCAACGACCGCGGAAGGCTCATCGATGTGCTCCGTCTGGATGGCGAGGATTTGAAGCGGTTTAGGCGGCAGGTGCAATTCATCTTCCAGGACCCGTTCGGATCGCTGAACCCGCGGATGACGGTCTATGATATCATCGAAGAGCCACTCGTGATCCACGGGATCGGTGATGTTCGCTCGCGTCGTGAGATGGTGCATGAACTGGTCATCCTCGTTGGCCTCGACCCCCGCCATCTCAAACGTTACCCCCACAGCTTTTCCGGAGGTCAGCGCCAGCGCATCGGTATTGCGCGCGCCCTTGCGTTGCGGCCTGATCTAGTGATCTGCGATGAGCCGACATCGGCGCTCGACGTTTCGATCCAAGCGCAGATTCTCAATCTGTTAGTGGATTTGAAGAAAAAGCTCTCGCTCACGTACCTTTTCATTTCCCACAACCTCGCGGTTATCGACTATATTGCCGATCGTATCGCAGTCATGTGTGCCGGTCGGATCGTCGAAATCGCCGATCGCGCAACGCTGTTTCGCAACCCAGTCCATCCCTACACCTTGGCCCTGCTCGCGGCCGTGCCCACGCCTGACCCGTCGCGCTCCCTCGACTTCCACCGGTTAATGGAGGACAAAGCCTCGGACCCGGCCTCTTGGCCCGAGCCGTTTCGCCGTGAACCGTTGAACGCACCGCCTCTCATCGAGATCGGTCCAGACCATTGGGTGGAGGCCAGGATGTCGCCGTCTGCGAGGGTTGCTCAGGCCAGCAACGCCGTCTCGGCATAATTGGAGAGACGAAAAACCGATAGGGAGGAGCGGTGTGAAGACGATCGGCCTCGTCTTGGCTCTCTCGATAGCAGTTCCCAGCACAGTGCGAGGCGAGCTGCAGGAGTCGCCGTTTTTCACGCAGGAAGTAGCCAGCGGAAAGCTGTCCAGGGTTAACGAACGGTTGCCAAGCGACCCGGAGGTGGCGGGATCCGAAACAATCGGCAATCCCGGCGGCGAGTTGCGGATGTTGATGGGCGGGCCAAAGGACACCCGTATGATGGTGGTTTACGGGTATGCACGGCTGGTGGGTTATACACCTGCGCTGACCCTCGTGCCCGATATCCTGACCTCGGCGGATGTCCAAGATGGCCGGATCTTCACGCTCCATTTGCGTAGCGGACACAAATGGTCGGACGGGCATCCCTTTACCTCCGAGGACTTCCGCTATTGGTTCGAGGATGTCGCGCAAAATAACCAGTTATCGCCCTCAGGCCTACCCGTATCGATGATGGTGCAAGGCGAGATGCCTCGGTTCGAAGTCCTCGACGAAACTACGGTTCGCTACGTCTGGACCCGGCCGAATCCATTGTTTCTGCCTAATCTTGCCGGGGCAGACCCGCTCTACATCTATTGCCCGTCACATTATCTGAAGCAATTCCATGAAAAATTCGCTGATAAGGTCACGCTCGACGCGCTCGTCAAAACACATAACCAACGCAATTGGGCGGCGCTGCATGCCAGGATGGATACGATGTACCGCAACGACAACCCTAACCTGCCATCCTTGGAACCCTGGATACTGAAGACGAAACCACCTTCGGATAGGTTTATATTCGAAAGAAATCCTTATTATTATCGTGTCGACGAAGCCGGGCATCAGCTTCCATATATCGACCGCGTCATAATGTCGATTGCCGACAGCAAGATCATCCCGGCAAAAACGGGCGCGGGCGAGAGCGACCTCCAGGCGCGCTATCTGCGCTTCGATAATTACACATTTCTCAAAGAAAGCGAGCAGCGCAACAATTACAAGGTACACCTCTGGCGCACCGGTCCAGGCAGTCAGCTCGCTCTTTATCCAAACCTCAACGTAAACGATGAGACTTGGCGGGCCTTAGTTCGCGACCTGCGCTTTCGTCGCGCCTTGTCGCTGGCGGTCAACCGACACGAGATCAATCAGGCGATCTACTTCGGGCTGGCGATCGAGGGACAGAACACGGTTTTGCCGCAGAGCCCGCTTTACGAACCCGAGTATCGCTCGGCCTGGGCAAACTTCGACCCGCGTGAGGCCAACCGCCTTCTCGATTTGATCGGGCTTACAAAGCGCGACAGTGATGGTATGCGTCTCCTTCCGGATAATCGACCCATGGAGATCATCGTAGAGAATTCAGGTGAATCGACCGAACAATCGGACGTATTGGAGCTGGTACGCGATTCTTGGCGGCGCATCGGAATAAGGCTTTTTGCCAAGCCCTTGCAGCTGACCTTGTTCCGGCGTCGGGTCTTCTCAGGTGAGACGTTGATGTCGATCGACAAAGGGATCGAGAACGGTCTTGCGACGGCCCAGATGTCGCCCTGGGAATTCGCCCCTACGAGTCAACAGCAGCTGCAATGGCCAAAATGGGGTCAATATTATGAGACGAAGGGTAAGGCCGGCGAATCCCCTGATTTGCCGTCTGCGACGCGGCTGAAGGAGCTCTACGAGGATTGGCTCGGCGCAGCACTGCCGGCGGACCAGTCCCGGATTTGGCATGCCATGCTGCAGATATGGGCCGATGAGGTTTTTTCGATCGGCACGGTTGCGGGTGTCCTCCAGCCGGTGGTGGTGAGCGAAAGACTCCGCAACGTCCCGGAAGAAGGGTCCTACAATTGGGATCCCGGGGCTTTTTTCGGGATCTTCAAGCCGGATACGTTCTGGCTGGACACTTCCGACGCGCGAGCGAAATCGGCGTCTTCAGACGTCTCAACGCCGGTGCATCCCTGACGACGGACTGGATACGATTGCTGAAATCTGGCTAGATCGGCCCTATGCTTAGTTACTTAGTTCACCGGATCCTGATCATGATCCCGACTTTGATCGCGATCAGTATTGTGATCTTCACCATCATCAACCTGCCCCAGGGCAATTATTTCACGACCTACATCGCCGAGCTGCAGGAATCGGGCGAACCGGCAGATCTAGCCAAAATCCATTTTTTGGAGGCCGAGTACGGCTTCGACCGCCCGCTGTGGGAGCAATACGTGTATTGGGCCGGCGGGCTTCTTCGGGGGGACCTAGGATACTCATTTACCTATAACCTGCCGGTTACGAAAGTGGTAGGCGATCGTCTTTTCCTCACCTTTCTTGTTTCCTTCACGACGATCATCTTTACCTACCTCGTTGCCTTCCCGATCGGTGTCTATTCGGCGACACACCAGTATAGTTGGACGGACCACTGTTTGACGTTGCTGGGGTTTCTCGGGCTGGCTACACCCAGCTTTCTTCTTGCTCTCGTCCTGCTATACTTGGCGAATGTGTATTTTGGAATTTCAATCGGCGGCCTGATGGACCCTCAATACGTCGATCAGCCTTGGACTTGGAACAAGACGCTTTCTGTGCTCGCTCATATCTGGATTCCAGTCATTGTCATCGGTACGGCGGGAACCGCAAGCATGATCCGGCGGCTGCGTGCTAACCTGCTCGACGAACTGCAAAAGCAATATGTAGTGACCGCACGTGCGAAGGGGCTATCCCCCCTCAAAGTGTTGTTCAAATATCCGTTGCGGATGGCTCTGAACCCGTTTATTTCCGATATTGGCTCTTTATTGCCGCATGTTATCTCCGGCGCAGCGATCGTCTCGGTTGTAATGTCTTTGCCGACCACCGGACCGATGCTGCTCGAAGCGCTACGCAGCCAAGATATGTATCTTGCCGGCTCATTCTTGATGTTTATGGCATTCTTGACGGTAATCGGCGTATTCGTGTCCGATTTTGCGCTCGCCGTACTCGATCCGAGGATCCGCCTGCAGGCGGGCCGACGTCGATGAGCGATTTGGCCTTCGCGTCCGGCGGCCTGCCGCGCCGCGGCAACGAGGCGACGGCCGTTCACACCGACAATGAGCTGGCGCACTTCGTCTCGGACGCGCCTTTCGACCCCTACGCGGTCGAGCGTATGACGCCGGCGCAAGAGCGCTTCTATATGGCGTCGCAGTGGCGGATGATGTGGTGGAAGCTTTGCCGCCACCGGGTCGCCGTTATATCCGGTGCGGTCCTGCTGACGATGTACCTATCTATTCTGATCTGCGAGTTTCTCGCTCCCTACGGTCTCGACACGCGCAACACCGATTTCATCTTCGCGCCGCCGCAACGCGTGCGGATCTTTCACGATGGCCGACTTGTCCCGCCTTTCGTCTATGGGTTCGACTATCGGCTTGACATGGCGGCTCTCGAGCGGGTATACACGCCGAACCCAGAAAAACGCCAGACTATCCGTTTCTTTTGTCGTGGCGAGGAATATTTGTTCTGGGGATTGTTCCGTGCCGACCTGCATCTTGCTTGCCCGGCCCACGCCGGGCAGCTCTTCTTACTGGGCACAGATCGGCTCGGTCGCGATCTCCTTTCACGGATGGTGTATGGGGCGCGGATCTCGCTGACGGTCGGACTCCTCGGCGTTGCCGTGAGCTTTACACTCGGGATCTTGATCGGTGGGATCGCCGGTTATTATGGCGGTTGGACCGATATCCTGATTCAGCGCGGGATCGAAGTTGTCCAATCCTTTCCTCACTTGCCGCTGTGGATGGCGCTTTCGGCGATATTGCCAGTTAGTTGGAGCCCGATCCTTGTTTACGTCGGCATCACATTGATCCTCGGGATGATCGAATGGACCCACCTTGCCCGAGCCGTTCGGTCCAAGCTCTTGGCGTTGCGCGAGGAGGACTTCTGCACCGCCGCGGTACTGATGGGCGCGCGACCAGCGCGCATTATCGGCCGGCACCTCCTACCAAGTTTCATGAGCCATCTGATCGCCTCGGCGACCTTGGTCATCCCGGGGATGATCCTGGGCGAGACGGCACTTTCTTTCCTCGGTCTCGGGCTGCGGCCACCAATGACGAGCTGGGGTGTTCTGCTCAACGAAGCGCAGAACATTAATGTCGTAGCACTTTACCCATGGTTGATGCTGCCAGTGGCAAATGTCGTCATTACCGTCTTGGCGTTCAACTTTTTCGGCGACGGGTTGCGCGATGCCGCCGACCCGTATCACTAGGCTCCAAGCAGATGATGCCGGCGGAGGCCGAGGGACGGGCTCTGTGTGAACGGTTGAAGAGTCCGTCGACAAGCAACACCTTGGCGTAGACGATCGACAACGACTGGTTCTCCGCGGAGAGCGGTCTGGGTATTTTGCATGCGCGCCTTGCAGGCGGTCCGCGGTACTCAAGATGTTCTTCCCGAGGCGGCGCGGCGCCACCGCCGGGTGGTCGAGACTGCGCGGGCCGCAGCCGAACTCTACGGCTTTGCCGAAATGGCGACGCCGATTTTCGAGTTCACCGAGGTTTTCGCGCGCCCCATCGGCGAGCACACCGACATTGTTGCCAAGGAGATGTACACCTTCAACGACCGTGGCGGTGAGGAGTTGACCTTGCGGCCGGAGAACACAGCCGGCGTGGTTCGTGCGTTGATCTCCAATGGCCTTGCCCAGAGCGTGCCGCTGAAATTCTTCTATAGCGGCCCGATGTTCCGCTATGAGCGCCCGCAAAAGGGCCGGTTCCGCCAGTTTCACCAGATCGGGGTCGAGCTGATCGGGGTGGCGCAGCCGCAAGCCGACATCGAGGTGATCGCACTCGGCGGCCGCATCCTCGCAGCGCTCGGGATCGGTGATCGCGTCGAGCTCCAGCTCAACACTTTGGGCGATCCCGCGAGCCGGGCCTCCTATCGCGAGGCGCTCGTTGCCTATTTTTCCGCTCGGGCTTCCGAATTGTCGGAGGACAGCCAGCGGCGCCTCGAACGTAACCCGCTGCGTATCTTCGATTCGAAAGAAAAAACCGACCAGCGCGTCGCTCGGTATGCGCCGGCGTTTGCCGATTATCTGAATCCCGAGTCGCGCCGTTTTTTTGATCTGGTCCGTATCGGGCTCGATCGGCTCGGGATAAATTATCGGTTGAACCCACAGCTCGTGCGAGGACTTGACTATTACACCCATACCGCCTTCGAGTTCGTGACCGCCGAGCTCGGAGCGCAGGGCACGGTTATGGGCGGCGGTCGATATGACGGTCTCGTCGAGCTGATGGGTGGCCCGGCGTTGCCCGGGGTCGGCTGGGCCGCAGGCATCGAGCGGCTGGCGATGCTGATCGCTCCACCGCCGCCGCCGAGCCCGGTTGCGCTGGTGCCGATCGGCGAGGTCGGCGAAACCGTCGCGCTGAAGCTCGCCGAGGATCTTCGCGGCTCCGGTTTCACGATCGATCTCGGATATTCCGGCAACCTCGCGCGTCGCCTGCGGCGAGCCAATCGGATCAACGCGTTTGCTGCCATCTTGCTGGGCGATGATGAGCTGGCACGAGGCGCGGCGACCTTGCGCAATCTCGCCAACGGGGAGCAGACCGAAGTCACCCTTGCCGAACTGCCGGCGCGACTCAAAGCGCTGGCCGACGAGCAAATCCTTTTCTGAGTTCGGGGCACGGTGGAGGCATCTCTCGAAGCGCATCTGGAGCAGCTCGTCCGCCGTCATGCGGAGCTGCGCGACGTGCTCGGCGGCAGCGAGCTCACCGGTGTCGATTTTGCGCGATTGTCGAAGGAGTACAGCGAGCTGAGCCCGATCGTCGAGAGCATCGCTGCGTTGCGCCGCGCACGCGACGAACTCGCCTCGCTTATCGAAATTGCCCGGTCGAACGAAGATCCGGAACTCAAGGCGCTCGCCGAAGGCGAGGTGCGGATCTTGCGCGAACGCCTTCCGGAGCTTGAGCAGCAGGTCAAACTGGCGCTGTTGCCGAGGGATGCCGACGACGCGCGCAACGCCATCCTCGAGGTGCGCGCGGGCACCGGGGGAGAGGAGGCGGCGCTGTTTGCCGCCGAACTCTTTCGCATGTATCAGCGCTATGCCGACGTGCAAGGCTGGCGCTTCGAAGTCCTCGATCTCTCAGAGACTGGCCTCGGCGGTTTCAAGGAGGCGAGCGCACTGATCAGCGGGCGAGACGTGTTCGCCCGGCTCAAGTTCGAATCAGGGGTGCACCGCGTCCAGCGTGTACCCGAGACCGAAGCAAGCGGGCGCATCCATACTTCCGCCGCCACCATCGCCGTGTTACGCGAGGCAGAAGAGGTCGATATCCGGATTGATGAGAGGGATTTGCGCATCGACGTCTTCAGGGCGAGCGGACCCGGTGGCCAATCGGTCAATACGACCGACAGCGCGGTACGGATTACCCATTTGCCGACCGCGCTCGTCGTCATCCAGCAGGACGAGAAGTCACAGCACAAGAACAAGGCGAGGGCGCTTAAGGTGTTACGCTCGCGCCTCTACGAGATGGAACGGCAAGCGCGTGACAGCGCGCGTGCGGCCCAGCGCAAGAGCCAGGTCGGCAGCGGCGATCGATCGGAACGCATCCGCACCTACAATTTCCCGCAAGGCCGAGTCACCGACCACCGCATCAACCTGACCCTATACAAGATCGACAAGGTGATGAGCGGCGAGGCGCTCGACGAGATCATCGATGCCCTTCTCGCCGAGGACCAAGCTGCTCGATTGGCAACCATTTAGGGGTGAGGTCAATGTGAGGGAGACGCTCATCTCCTTACTCGGCGAGGCTGCCTCTACGCTGTCGCGAGCCGGATTTGCGGAGCCCCGCCGTCTGGCCCGACGGTTGGTGGCCAGGGCGCTTGATCTGACGCCTGCCGAGCTTCTGGGCCATCCGGAACAGGTGCTCGATGAGCAACAGACCAGTCGCTTTCGGCTGGCTTTGGATCGAATGGCCGGGCGCGAGCCATTGAGCCGCATCCTCGGCCGCCGTGAATTCTGGAGCCTGGAATTCGAGCTATCGCCCGACACACTCGATCCGCGACCGGAGACCGAAACCGTCGTCGAAGCCGTGTTGCGGCGCGTTTCCGATCGGCGGGCACCGTTCCGCCTTCTCGACCTCGGGGCCGGCACCGGGTGCATCCTACTCGCGCTCCTTTCAGAACTCCCGGCCGCGACCGGGATTGGGGTCGATATCGTCGCGGGCGCGATGATCACCGCGCGTCGCAATGCAGCGGCGATCGGCCTTGCCAAGCGTGCTCATTTCTTTGTTGGCGATTGGGGAGCGGCTCTAACGGGCGGGTTTGAGGTAATCGTTTCGAACCCGCCTTATATCGCCAGTGCGGCACTCGCCAATTTGCCGTGCGAAGTCGCCCTTTACGACCCCTGTTTGGCCCTCGACGGCGGCGCCGACGGTCTTGGCGCTTATCGGTCTCTCGTGCGGGACCTCCCCCGGTTGCTAAAGCCGGGGGCGGTTTTTGTATCTGAGGTCGGGCTGGGTCAGGCCTCGGCTGTCGCAGCAATTTTGCAGGCAAGCGGGCTGGCGATCGAGAGTTGTGAGAGGGACCTCGCCGGCATCAGGCGCTGCGTAGTGGCTCGCGCTCTGTAGAAAACTGTTGGAATGCGCGGCGGTCCCGTCTAGGGTGGAGGTGCTCGGGGGCTCAACATCGTCTGGGAACGCGGCGACGTGGCCGCAACCACCCGAGAGGGCGTGGTAAGCTCCCGCCGGACATCGGTCCAACTGTGTTCACCGCGATTAGACAGGTGTGATGAGACCAGGACCAAACAAGCGATCGCGCGGTCGCGGCAACGGAGGCAATCCGCACCACAACCGACCGCGGATGCCCCACCGAATACAAACTTTCGACAGCAATGGTCCAAACGTAAAAATTCGCGGCAACGCTTATCAAGTTTTCGAACGCTATGTGGCCTTGGCACGCGAAGCAGCGTCCAGCGGCGATCGGATTGCGGCCGAAAACCTCTATCAGCACGCGGAGCATTATTTCCGCGTCATGAATGCGAACGGAGAAGGCCACCCGCATGGGGCACCACGCCCGATGACGCCGGCCGATCTAGAGGCGGGCGGGTCCGAGGCCGAAAGTCGCGAGACGAACGAGGCTTTCGCACAACCCTCGCCGCCGCCGGCGAGCGACGAGCAGCCGCTTCGTACCGAGCTGCCCAATTCGAGCGATACCCCCCCGTTCGCCTAGTCCTGCGGGCGTAAGCCAACGGCGCTCACGGGGCCGCCCCGGTTGGGGTTGAGCGCCAACCCGCCCGCACCATATTGCCTGCTGAAGGGTTGCGGGATCGCCTGAACAGGGGTGCCACGGCCGGTTCAGCAGAGCGAGTAAATCATGGAATTCGAGAAATATACCGAGCGGTCGAAAGGATTCATCCAATCGGCCCAGGGCTTGGCGTTGCGCAGTGGCCATCAGCGGCTGACGCCCGAACATCTCCTGAAGACTCTCCTCGATGATAAGGAAGGTCTTTGCGGCAATTTGATCCGAGCGGCGGGCGGCGATCCACAGACCGTCCTGAGCGCGGTCGAAACCGAACTCGGCAAGCAGCCACGGGTCGAGGGGAGTGGCGCCGGCCAGGTATATCTGACGCCCGAGATCGCTCGGGTCTTCGAGCAAGCAGAACAGATCGCCGAGAAGGCCGGCGACAGCTTTGTCACCGTAGAGCGGCTGCTGCTGGCACTAGCGATGGCCAGGGAAACACCCGCCGGCAAGGCGCTAGCCGCCGGCGGCGTCACACCGCAGAAGCTCAACGCGGCGATCGAAGATCTGCGCAAGGGCCGCAAGGCCGACAGCGCATCGGCCGAGGAAGGGTACGACGCGCTCAAACGCTATGCCCGCGACCTGACCGCCGTGGCCCGCGAAGGCAAGCTCGACCCCGTGATCGGCCGGGACGAGGAGATTCGCCGCACGATGCAGGTGCTGTCGCGGCGGACCAAGAACAACCCGGTGTTGATCGGGGAGCCCGGGGTCGGCAAGACCGCGATCGTCGAGGGCTTGGCGCTGCGCATCGTCAATGGCGACGTGCCTGAGGGCCTCAAGGACAAGCGCCTGCTTGCGCTCGATCTCGGCGCGATGGTCGCCGGCTCCAAATACCGCGGCGAGTTCGAAGAGCGGCTGAAGGCAGTCTTGTCCGAGATCACCGCCGCCGCCGGCGAGATCGTGCTGTTCATCGACGAACTACACACCCTCGTCGGCGCCGGCAAGGCGGAAGGGGCGATGGACGCCTCCAACATGCTGAAGCCGGCTTTGGCCCGCGGCGAACTGCATTGCATCGGCGCCACCACACTCGACGAATACCGCAAAAACATTGAGAAGGACGCCGCTCTGGCGCGGCGTTTTCAGCCGGTCTTTGTCGACGAGCCGTCGGTCGAAGACACGATTTCGATCCTCCGCGGGATCAAGGAGAAATACGAGCTGCATCACGGCGTGCGCATCACCGATGGGGCGATCGTCGCCGCCGCGACCTTGTCGAACCGCTACATTACCGACCGGTTTTTGCCGGACAAGGCGATCGACCTGATGGACGAGGCGGCCTCCCGGCTGCGCATGGAGGTCGACTCGAAGCCGGAAGCGATCGACGAACTCGACCGCCGCATCGTGCAGCTCAAGATCGAGCGCGAAGCGCTGAAAAAGGAAAACGACCCGGCCTCGCGCGACCGCCTCGAAAGGCTGGTTAGGGAGCTCGAAGAGCTCGAGCAGCGATCGGCCGAGCTGACCGCGCAATGGCGCGCCGAAAAGGACAAGCTCGCCGGGGCGCAGAAATTGAAGGAGCAGCTCGACCAGGCGCGCGCCGAGCTCGACATCGTGCAACGCCGCGGCGATTGGAGCCGGGCCGGCGAGCTGACCTATGGCGTGATCCCCGAGCTCGAACGCAAGCTCAACGAGGTCGAGAGCGCCGAGGCGGGGCGGATGGTCGAGGAAGCCGTCACCGAGGAGCACATCGCCGCCGTGGTGTCGCGCTGGACTGGGATACCGGTCGACAAGATGCTGTCGGGCGAGCGGGAGAAGCTTCTCAACATGGAGCAGAATTTGCGCCG
Organism: Alphaproteobacteria bacterium; assembly: GCA_019237135.1. Classification (GTDB taxonomy): domain Bacteria; phylum Pseudomonadota; class Alphaproteobacteria; order ATCC43930; family CGMCC-115725; genus AP-15. The sequence goes on along the minus strand of JAFAHQ010000184.1, from coordinate 2,517 downwards.
TCGGGTGGTCGGTCAGGACGAGGCGATCATCGCTGTGTCTAACGCCATCCGCCGTGCTCGAGCCGGGCTGCAGGATCCGAACCGGCCGCTGGGCTCGTTCCTGTTTCTCGGACCGACCGGTGTCGGCAAAACCGAGCTGACGCGGGCCTTGGCGGAATTCCTGTTCGACGACGAGAGCGCGATGGTGCGCATCGACATGTCGGAATACATGGAGAAGCACTCGGTCGCGCGTCTGATCGGGGCACCCCCCGGATATGTCGGTTACGACGAGGGCGGCTCCCTGACCGAGGCGGTGCGGCGCCGGCCCTACCAGGTGATCCTGTTCGACGAGGTCGAGAAGGCCCACCCCGACGTCTTCAACGTCCTTCTGCAGGTGCTCGACGACGGCCGCTTGACCGACGGCCAGGGCCGCACGGTCGACTTCCGCAACACCTTGATCGTGCTGACCTCGAACCTCGGCAGCGAGGCCTTGGCGAGCTTGCCGGAGGGCGCGGAGGCGGCGGTGGCGCGCAGCGCGGTGATGGCCGCGGTGCGCGATGCGTTCCGGCCGGAGTTCCTGAACCGGCTCGACGAGATCCTGCTGTTCCGGCGGCTATCGCGCGACGACCTGAAGGGGATCGTCACGATCCAGCTCGAACGGCTGCGAAAACTGCTCGCCGACCGCAAGATCACCCTTGAGGTCGACGCGGCGGCGAGCGCTTGGCTTGCCAATGCCGGCTACGATCCGGTCTATGGCGCCCGGCCGTTGAAGCGGGTGATCCAGCGCGAGCTGCAGAACCCGTTAGCCCAGCAAATCCTCGAAGGCCACATCCCGGACGGGGCGACGGTTCACGTCGGTGCCGGCGACAAGGGCCTGGTGATCGGCGAGATCGTGACGGCCGAAGCGGCGTAGCCGGACGGCCCGCCGCTGGCGGCTCCACCGCCCGCGGCCTGCGCGACATACCCCGCGAGCAACTCGGCCGGAGACGCGGTTGCCGTGCCGAGCTCGCGACCGTCTGAGCATTGCCGTACGAGGCGCAACAGCCCCGCCTCGAACATCTCCTCCGCTCCCGCGTGATCGCGGGCGAGCAATGCCAAATCGGTCTCGCGCAGTTCTTGTGTATCCGGGATGCCGGCGAGCTCGGCCGCGGCCGCGTCACCGAGCCGCAACATCCCGGCAAATGCCTGCCCAGCGTCCGGCTGGACCAGTCGCTCGCGCAACAGGGTGCGCACCACGGCTCGCCCTCTGAGCAGCGAGCGGTGGCGCGCCTCGGTCAAATCGCGCGGCGCTTTGGCCTTCGTGACTCGCGCCAGCCGGGTATCAAGAAACCGCCGCATGGGCGGCTTCCAGCGCTTTCAGCCGTCTGTCGAAATCGCTCGCCTCGAGTGCCCGAAGGTAGGTCTCGACAACCATTCCGACTTCGGCCCCTTCGGCCGGCGTGATGGCGCCTTCGGCAACCGCCGCTGTGATCGCGGCCATCGCGCGCGCGATGTCCGCCGCCTCGGTGATCGGCGGCAGATCGAGCTGCACCGGCCGTGCGCGGCGCGGTGCGATGATCCGGTCGAAGCAGAGCCGCATCGCGGACGGATCGCCATCGAGAGCAAGCGACACGGCTTTTTTTGTCAGCGCCTCGACATCGCCGTCGAGCAATGCCTCGGCGATCCGCGTCGCCTTGTTTCGGCACCCGACCGCCCGGCCCGCCGGGTTGCCCGATTGACCCTTAACGAAGTGGCCTTCGGGGGTCCGCTCGACCTGCTTCTGCAGGAAATTATCAGGCGCAGGCGAATTCTCTGTCTGCAAATCTACCATCGCGTTTTCGGTCGTTTGTCCTGTGTCTCGTTCCAAACCTGTGCCTCCTTAGAATCGGTCTGAGTTGCGCGGTTGATACCACGCTTAACCATTGCTTGTCAATTTAGCAATTATCGGGGCAGCTTTGACGTTTGTGCATAGGACCACTTGCTCCGGGTTTGGGACGAAAGAGCCGGCCGGTGTTGGGGGCGCGAGCGCCTGTCCCGACCGCGCCTGCAGCGGGCGGTTCGGGTTTTCGCACGACAACAACCGGATGTTCCGCATGGAACTCCTCGGGTGGCGCATCGGTCGGGAAATCACAGCAGAACAATCGCCCGAACCGGGCGCGATGCTTGATCAACAAACCGCCACTCTCCTCGGTATGGCGAGGGCATATCAATTAGGTTTCTGTGCAATAACTCCCGTGCTCGAGATGCTCTGGTTCTCCCGAGTCCCGCCATCTTGAACCTCCCTGCTCCAAGGCGTAAATCGCTCATTGCGACCTGGTTTCAGCCGGGGCGTTCTAGCTTTGCAGTTCCGCTGCAAGGCTTTCGACCTCGTCGCGCGAGCGACGCACCAGGGGGCCTGCGAAGGCCCCCTCTGCTTTTCCACCTCCGCGCCTGCGCTAGTCCTGATCGTGCCCCTCCGGCGGAGAAACGAGGAAATCGCAAGAAGCCGCATAAGCCCCCATTGGAAGTCGCGGGAAACGCCTCGATTTTCATACGCAGGCCGAAGGTCCGGAAAGGGTC
>JAFAHQ010000182.1 GCA_019237135.1 Alphaproteobacteria bacterium | reverse complement strand
CCGAGATGATGCCCTCCACCTTCTCGCTGTCCTCGCTTGCAACGAGGGCGCCGATATTTCGGGAGACCAGCATCTCGATCGCGGTGCCGACAGTTTCACCCGGTCTGATCGTTGTTACCGCCCGTCCCTTGGTGCGTAGGATGGTTTCGACGTTCATAGGGAGCCTCGCTTTCGTGCGGCGCCCCGCGTGCCGATGCCGACGGCCCGGAGCGGCCGCTGTCTCGACACAATATAGGACAATTTGCCGCACCAGAGAGACGAAACTTTTCCGGCTCTGGCGCCGTCGCGTCACTGCATTGCCGCAATCGCGGCCGCGCGATCGACGTGGATTGAAAAGATCCTGTCGAACGCGCTGATCGAAAAAACCTCACGAACATGGGGGCGAAGGCCGAACAACACGACCTTGCCTTTCGCTTTTTGGATTTGCTTGGCCAGCTTCAATAATACCCGAAGGCCGGCGCTGCTGATGTAGTCGAGCTCGGTCATGTCCACCGCGAGATGGGGGACGCCAATACCGAGCGCTGCCGCCAAGCCATCCTCCACCGATTTAGTATCGCTGCTGTAGAACCTCCCCTTGATCCTGACGAGCGCGATGCTTTCCAAATGTTCTGTCACGATTTCCATCGGGGCATCCTTGTTCGCCGGGCTTGCGGTCGGTGGTTCTCCCTAACACGGAACCCTTGGGACTTCATTACGTTGGAACGTCGGCTAGGGGCAATAGTGCAGCGCCAGGCAGGTGATGTCGTCAAACTTCTCGGCATCACCCACAAAACGGGCGTTGTCGGCCAGAATGTGGCTGACGACCTCGGTGGCACTTCGTTCGGGTACCCCCTCGAGCGCATGTTCCAATCGGGCATTGCCGTATGCTTCGCCGTCCGGACTGCAGGCATCCGTGATGCCGTCGCTGAATAGCAGGAGCCTGTCGCCCGAGGCGAGCATCGTCTCGCCGATCGGATAGTCCGTATCGGGATCGATGCCGAACGGAATGCTGGTCGCGTGCAATCTCTCGCGCCGGCCCCCGGCGCGCAGCAGATAGGGAGGATTGTGGCCAGCATTGCAATAATACAACACCCCGGTCGCCAGATCGAGGACGCCGTGAAACATCGTCACGAACATGCATGCTTCGTTGTCCGCGGCCAGCTGGCGATTGGCCCGGGTCATCCGTGCCGGCATGTCGGTGTAGCCGGCAACGCTGCGCAGCACCGTCCGCGACACCGCCATGAACAACGCCGCGGGAATCCCTTTGCCCGACACATCGGCGACCGTGAAGGCCAGCCACCTCTCGTCAAGCAGAAAGAAATCGTAAAAGTCGCCGCCGATCTCGCGCGCCGGGTGCATTTCGGCATAGAGGTCTACGGCATGTGCGGCTCCTGCGCGCGCAAGCGGGTTCGGTAAGATCGACCTCTGAATGCTGGCGGCAGCCAGCATCTCCTGATGACGGCGCTGCTTTTCACGAATCTCGGAGGCCATCTGAGCAAAGTCTCGGGCGAAATCCGCTAGATCGCCCTGCTGGTTGATCAGCTCCGTCAATATCCCTTCGTCGTATTCATCCCGAGCTAGTTCTCTCGCAGCGTAGGTCAAATAGGCAAGTGGACGGTTCATAGTGTGTAATCGCTGCCCGAGCTCTCCGATAATCGCAATGGCGACGGTCGGTTCGTTCGCGGCAATGCTCATCATGCTGTCGCGGTCGATGCGCAGCAGACGCAGATCCGTCCGGGCGACGGCTGTTGCAGTGCGCGGCATGTCAGTAAAGGCGCCAAGCTCGCCGATCGTGCGGTCACGCCCGAGCGTTGACATGCGGATCGGTTCGGCTGGCGCTGGGATCTCGACGAAGATGTCGACCTCTCCTTCGAGGATCACATAAGCGAAGTTGCCGGGGTCGCCCTGGCGAATGATCGTTGCGCCGGCTTCGAAGGTGGCAAATCTGCATTTTGCCGCGACAGCTAGCAGCGCGCTTCGATCAAACTGCGCAAAGATCGGATTGAGCGCCAGAATCCGGGCGATTTCCTCGACAGGGATCGCCCTGACGATCGCACCCGCATCCGCCGGCTGCTGTTCTTCCATACGTGCTCCCCGCTCCGGCTGTCGGCGCAATCGAACCTCGGCGCTCTCGTTGCGGAATGCAAGCCTTTGCGGCGCCCTGGACCGGGCCTCAGCGGATTTGCAATAATACCCGCCAGGTAGCGCCTACCCACGCGGCGGGTCAGGGGGCACGGCATGCAGCGCATCGAAATCGGCCAAGTCTCGCTTGAGATTGCAATCGAAGGAGCGGGCCGGCCGCTCTTGTTTCTGCATGGCGGCGACTATTTTGCCCAGAACCGCGCTTTTCTAGACAGGTTGGCCCGGCGCTGGCGCGTTCTAACCCCACGCCATCCCGGGTTTGGCGGGTCCGAGCGGCCCGAAGCTTTTCGTTCTGTCCATGACCTCGCCTATCTCTACCTCGACCTGATCGAGCAGCAGGGCCTCGGTGATGTGGTGCTCGTCGGCTCGTCCTTCGGCGGCTGGATCGCCCTCGAAATTTGTGTCCGCTCGGTCGAACGGATCGGTCGCCTCGTGCTGGTCGACTCGCTGGGCGTCAAGTTCGGCGGGCGCGAAGAGCGCGATATCGCCGACATCTACGCCCTTCCCACTGCCGAACTACTGCGCCGAACCTTTTTCGACCCGGTCCGCGCGGCCCCGGATTACAGCAAGGTCGACGACGCTGAGGCGGCTTCGATCGCCCGCGACCGGGAGGCGACCGCACTCTACGGTTGGCGCCCTTACATGCACGATCCCG
>JAFAHQ010000333.1 GCA_019237135.1 Alphaproteobacteria bacterium | reverse complement strand
TGGCGTGTGACCCCGGCTCTGCATTCGCCGCTGATGAGCGTAACCAACGCCATCTCGAGCGTGATCATCGTCGGCGCGCTGATCGCGGCCGGCCCGCTCGGCGTCAGCTTCGCGAAAATCATGGGGTTCGTCGCGGTAACCCTCGCCGCCGTCAATATTTTCGGAGGCTTCATCGTCACCCAGCGGATGCTCCACATGTTCCAGAGAAAACGATAGCGGGGCCTTGGTGAGCGACAGCCTGTCTGCTCTGTTTTATCTGATCGCTTCGATCTGCTTCATCATGGCCCTGCGCGGCCTCTCCTCCCCGGAAACGGCGCGGACCGGCAACATCTATGGGATCGCCGGCATGGTCATCGCGGTGGTCACCACCTTGGTGACCCCTCATGTCGTGAGCTTTTGGCTGATCATTCTCGGAATTCTGATCGGCGGTGCGATCGGCACTTACATCGCGTTGCGCATTCAGATGACTGCACTCCCGCAGCTGGTCGCGGCGTTTCACAGCCTCGTCGGCCTTGCCGCCGTTTGCGTTGCCGCGGCTGCCTTTACATTTCCCGAAGCCTACGGAATTGGCGGGCGCGGCTCGATCCACGGCAGCAGTCTGGTCGAGATGGCGATCGGCATGGCGATCGGTGCGATCACCTTTACCGGCTCGGTCGTCGCTTTTGGCAAGTTGCAGGGTTTGGTCACCGGCCGCCCCCTCGCCTTTACCGGCCAACACCTGTTGAACGCCGGGCTTGGGATGTTGCTGGTGCTGCTGATCATTGTGTTCGTCTCGACCGAGACGGCGGTGGCGTTCTGGCTGACCCTGCTGGTTTCGCTCGCACTCGGGTTTTTGTTGATCGTGCCGATCGGCGGGGCCGACATGCCGGTCGTCATCTCGATGCTGAACTCCTACTCCGGCTGGGCGGCTTGCGGCATCGGGTTCACCCTGTCGAACAGCCTGTTGATCATCACCGGAGCGCTCGTCGGCTCGTCGGGTGCCATCCTCAGCTACATCATGTGCAAGGGGATGAACCGTTCTATCTTCAACGTGATCCTGGGCGGGTTCGGCACGGAAGGCGGTGCGATTGCCGCCGGTGCAGGGGCCGGCGACCGCTCGGTCAAATCCGGCAGTGCCGAGGACGCTGCCTTTATACTGAAGAATGCCAGCTCGGTCATCATCGTTCCCGGTTATGGCATGGCGGTCGCGCAGGCCCAGCATGCGTTGCGCGAGGAGGCCGATTTGCTCAAGAAGGACGGGGTTAAAGTGCGTTATGCGATCCATCCGGTCGCCGGCCGCATGCCTGGCCATATGAACGTCCTGCTCGCCGAGGCGAACGTCCCCTACGACGAGGTCTTCGAGCTCGACGAGATCAACCGCGACTTTGCCTCGACCGACGTAGCCTTTGTGATCGGCGCCAATGATGTGACCAACCCGGCGGCGAAGAACGATCCCTCCTCGCCGATCTACGGCATGCCGATCTTAGACGTCGAGCGCGCGAAAACCGTGCTCTTCGTCAAGCGGTCGATGGCTTCAGGCTATGCCGGCGTCGAAAACGAACTGTTCTACCGTGACAACACGATGATGCTGTTCGGCGACGCCAAGAAAATGTGCGAGGAGATCGTCAAGGCGCTCGAGTAGGGCGCGTCTCCAGAAGTAGAAGCCACAGGTTCTTTGCGCCTCCGGTGTAGCCGGCCTTCTGAAAAGATCGGCCTGCTCGGCGTGTTTCAGCTGCTTGGTTTGAATACTTCCCGGCCAGTAGACGCATCAAGAAACACGTCCAATCCACGCTCCGTGCGGAGATATTTGAGGCGATTTGCGATATCTTCACCTGACACGAAAGTAAACCGCTGGCTGAGCGAGCCCTCGAACGTCCAGCCGCGCGGGGCGGCGAGATCGATGCGATTTCCGGGAAAATGAACTCCCGCCGCTAACTTTGGTCCCTCAAAAACCCAGCATGCCGCAACCTTGCCTCCCGACTTGCCGAACGGGATGTGCGTAAACTCCAACCATTCGCAGGGCATCGTTGGCCCTCGCTGCTGATCGACGACGACGATGTCGGTGCATTTCCCTGATTGTAAGAAGACCAGGCCTGCCGCTTGTAAACTCCTGACAAATTTCCCCACAGCCGCGGGGTCTGTGAAGCCAACACGCGCTAATCGACCATCAGTACAAAAGGTGCGATTGGGCACGCAAGATATGAAAGCGGTCCATCCGCCGTGGAAACAGCGGTCTATAGCGTCACGCCGAACGATCACTGAAATTGCTTCAACTAAGACGGCCATCAGGTTCTGTCGAAAGAGAGCGCTCTATTGAAAGAGCTATCATTCGCCTCCCTCCTTTCAAAACCCCGAATGCCCACGCAGAGCAGGCCAAATGGGCTCAAGCATTTGCCTGCTCTTGCCGCTACGGCGGCGACAATCGAAGCCATAGCCATCCCTCGCGCGGCAGGTTTTCGAGTGGCGGTCACGTGGCGACCGAGGCGTGGATCGCCGCGAGGGCTACCGCCGAGATGGATCTGCGCCGGGCGTTCGGCTGGCCGAGCTTGGGGAATTGGCGACGGTCTTAGAGTGCGTTCCCGTGTCTCGATCCGGTTCGCGGTGGCGTCGTTCTATGCTAAGCACCAATCATGACCGACCAAGACACGATGCATATACCCGCCGACACGCGATTGGCGGATGAGCTTGCCGACGACGATGTCGTGGAGATGGCGAACCTTACAACGGCCCAAACAGGCGTGCCGGGCACTATTTTCATTTCGACAGCGATGGGTGGGCACGGGCCGCGGGTGAAATATTTCTTGCAGCCGGGGCGCTCGCAGCCGAGTTTTTCCGTTGCGGTTACCGACATTCCGACCGTCATCGCCAACAGCCTCCCGGTCCGCGTCGTCCGCCAGAGATCCCCACAAGTCATCGACTGGGTGTCGTGCAACAAGGATGCGCTGCTCGATTTCTGGTACCAAGGCGACACCTGGACACAGCCTGAAGTAAACGATTTTATTCAAAAGCTTCGGCGGGTTTGATCGGCTCCCCCTTCGGTGCACCACCGCGAAGCGCGTCATCCGCAAAATTGTCTAATTGGCATTGTATCATTAACTTGGCTCGGCAACGATCGCCGCACCTTAGGGCGGCGGTGACAAGCATCGCGCCGGACCCGCCTACAACTTACGGATGAGACTTTACTGCAGAATTGCTGCAGATGCAACAACGAGCGATTTTCGATACGCGTCTTGGTTGCAGTAAAGGGACGTAAAAGGGCGCCCGACCGGTATGTTCAGTAACCCTCGCGCTCCAACCGCTTGCGCAAGAGTTTGCGATAGCGGCGAACCGCCTCGGCTTTTTCCCGCGCCCGCCGCTCCGACGGCTTCTCATAATTGCGCCGCAGCTTCATTTCTCGGAACACGCCCTCGCGTTGCATTTTCTTCTTCAGGGCTCGCAGAGCCTGATCGACATTGTTGTCGCGAACGAGGACTTGCACGGGGGCATTTCTCCATTGACGGGTACGCAGGCGGCTGGACTGCTGCAGCCGTCCAATATTTAGCACCTCTACCGGCTGCTGTGAAGGCGAGCCGAGCAGACGGTTTACCCCGACCGATGATCTGCCCATATTCTAGCCATGACTCTATTGAAGATCGCCCGCATGGGGCACCCTGTACTTCGCGGCACCGCGGGTTTGGTTGACGATCCGACCGCACCGTGGGTACGCCGGCTCGTCGAGGACATGATCGAGACGATGGAGGATGCCCGCGGTACCGGCATCGCGGCACCCCAGGTTCACCAGTCGCATCGGATCGTCGTCTTCCGGGTTCCCGACGAGCGGGTCACCGAGATGCCAGGTGACGTCGCCCAGGATCTGACGGTGTTGATCAACCCGGTGGTCGAGCTCGTCGGGCGGGAGCGTGCGCTCGGTTGGGAGGGGTGCCTGTCGGTCCCGGGATTGCGCGGCGTCGTCCCCCGGCACTTGCGCATCCGCTACCGCGGAACAAGCCCCGAAGGCGAGGTAATCGACCGCGCGGTCGAAGGCTTTCACGCTCGTGTCGTCCAGCACGAGTGCGATCATCTCGACGGGATCCTCTACCCGCAGCGGATGACCGATTTCCGGCTGCTCGTTTTCCTCGAAGAGCTGCAGCGGCACCCGATTGATCTGACGGCCCTTCTTAATGAAGACGGAGCCGGATGAGGAGCCCGCTCGCGGAGGAACAGCGCGCGGCGCTGATCGAGGCAATGCTCCCGAACGTACCGTTCGACGGCTGGTCGCGCCCGGCGCTGCGGGCGGCGGCACGGCGGATCGGCATGCCTGCCGACGAAGCGCTGGCGCTGTTTCCCAATGGGGTCGCCGAACTCGTCGCCTGCTTCAGTCGTTGGGCCGATCTCCGCATGCTCGATCGGTTCGAAACCATGGATCTCGAGCCATTGCGTATCTCCGATCGCATCGCGCTTGCGATCGCCACCCGGTTGGAAATCATCGCGCCATCGCGCGAAGCGGTTCGCCGCGCCCTCTCGGCGCTGGCGCTGCCGCGACACGCACCGCTCGGCTTGCGCCTGCTGTACGAGACCGTCGACGGCATCTGGTACGCCGCCGGGGATCGCGCAACCGATTTCAGCTTTTATACCAAGCGGGTTACACTTGCGGCGATCTACGCCGCCACCTTGTTTTATTGGCTCGAAGACAACTCGCCGGACTTCTCCGACACGCGCGCATTTCTCGAGCGCCGGCTCTCCGATATGGCTTCCATCAGCAAGGCACGCAGGCGATTTGAAACAGCGGTAGAACGCCTGCCCAATCCCGTTCGTTTGCTGCGCCAGTTTCGTTGAGTGGACGCTGTTCAGCGATGGGGAATGAGGCGCGTAACATGGCCCATCTTGCGGCCGGGTTGGGTTTCGGCTTTCCCGTAGAGGTGCAGCTTGGACAACGGGTCGTTCAGCGCGTCCCGCCATTTCTCGACCTCGCCGCCGATCAGGTTCTTCATCACCGCGTCGGAATGATGCTCGACCGAGCCGAGCGGCAAGCCGCACAGCGCGCGCACCAGCTGCTCGAACTGACTCGTGATGCAGGCGTCGATTGTCCAATGTCCCGAGTTATGGGGGCGCGGTGCGATCTCGTTGGCGAGAAGATCACCACTCTGCGTCACGAACATTTCGACTGCGAGCACGCCGACGAGATCGAGCTTTTCGGCGATATGCCGTGCGATGACCTCGGCACGCATCGCCGTCTCGGCAGGGATCCGTGCCGGGGCGATCGTCGTGTCGAGGATATGGGCGACGTGCTGGTTTTCGACCGGCGGATAAGTCGCCCAAGCGCCGTTGCGGCCGCGTGCGACGATGACTGAGATCTCGCAGGTGAAATCGACAAAGCTCTCGAGGATGCCGATCTCGCCGCCCATTCGCTGCCAAGCCTCCTCGGCCTTGATTTCCGGGGTTAAAGTCACCTGTCCCTTGCCGTCATAGCCCATGCGCACGCTCTTGAGCACGGCCGGGTGACCAAAGTCCCGCATCGCCCGCAGCAATGCCACTTCGTCGGCAACCTCGCGGTAAGCAGCGGTGTCAACATCGATCGAGCGCAGGAAGTCTTTCTCCCGTAAGCGATCCTGCGCGATCTCGAGAATTTCGGGCCGCGGCAGTACCGGCCGGACGGTGGAGACCAGCCGTACGGCTTCGGCCGGGATGTTTTCGAACTCGAACGTCACGATGTCCACGACCGAAGCGAAGCGCTCGAGCGCTTCGCGATCAGAGAATTCGGCAACGGTCGCCGCGCCGCAGACCTGCTCCGCTGGGCTGTCGGCCTCGGTCGCAAAAACGTGGCAGCGAAAGCCGAGCCGGGCTGCGGCTAGCGCCGTCATCCGGCCGAGCTGGCCGCCCCCTAAGATACCGATCGTGGCACCCGGGGCCAGCGCCGTCGGCGGCATCATCGACGGTCCGGGCGGTCAGCGACCCCTTGCGTCTGCGTCTGCCGCCAATCGTCGAGAGCTGCCTCGGCTGTGGGATCGGACAATCCGAGGATTGCCGCAGCGAACAGCGCCGCATTGACGGCACCGGCTTGACCGATCGCGAAGGTTGCGACCGGGATGCCGGCGGGCATCTGCACGATCGATAGCAAACTGTCCATCCCCTTGAGGGCCCTGCTCTCGATCGGTACGCCGAGCACCGGCAGCGCCGTCAAGGCGGCGATCATTCCGGGAAGATGAGCGGCCCCTCCCGCCCCGGCGATGATCACCCGCAACCCACACGCGCGCGCAGTGCGAGCATACTCATAGAGCCGCTCGGGGGTACGATGTGCTGAAACGATCCGGGTTTCATGGTCAATCGAGAGCCGGTCGAGGGCCTCCGAGGCGTGCCGCATCGTCTCCCAATCGGATTGGCTTCCCATGACGATGCTTACCGACCGACCGGCGCCGTTCATTGGATTCTTCCAGCATGTGGTTGCAGGGACGCCGCTATATTAGAAGCAGGATCGGCGTGCACAAGAACCCCCCGCAGACCGGGCGCGCCGCCGCTCGGCGACCGATCAGGCGATGATGTCGGGCAGGAGCTCGCTCTCGATCTTCGAGATCTGATCCTTGAGCAGCAGCTTTCGCTTCTTCAGGCGCTGCAGCTGCAGCTGGTCGAACGGCGCGCGCTCGGCGAGCCGGGCGATCACGTCGTCGAGGTCACGATGCTCGGTCTTCAGGGCGGCGAGCTTGGCTTTCAGGGCTTCTACGTCGAGATCCATGGCCGGTAGCCCCAGAGTTTACCATTATTATAGCATCCTGGGTGTCTGGGCTATCGAAAGCTCGCACCCCTTCGTGCGGTGATGACCGAGGCGATGGTTGAGCCGTCGAACGACGAGGCGCTGTGGCGTTTTTCTCTGGCGTTCTATGCCCGCATGGGCGTCCCGGAGGCGTTGATCGCGCTGCAGGATCGGGCCGGGTGCGACGTGAACCTGATGCTGTTTGCCCTTTGGCTCGGGGTTTCCGGACGAAGCCGGCTGACCAAGAAGGGGCTCGAGATCGCCGATCGAATCGCTCGCCCGATCAGGACCAGTGTCGTGGAGCCTCTGCGGGCGCTACGGCGAAGGCTCAAGCCCGATCCCGACGCGGATGTTCAGCGCTTGCGCGAGGGGATCAAGGCCCTCGAGCTTGCGGCTGAGAAAGTTATCCAAGACCGTCTCGGCCGCACTGCACAACCCCCCTTGTGCGACACCGATCCGGCCGCGCGCGCCGCGGCCGCGTACGCGAACCTTGCTCTTTATCTTGGGCCGAAAATGGCCGGCAGTTCGGAGGCGGGGACAATCGCCCAAGCGCTCGACCTGTTCGTGCGCGGTTGACCCAACTCGCCCCTACACCTTTTGGCGCCGCGGTTTCGGGCGGAGCGGATGCGCACCGTCGACGGATGGCTCACCCCACCGTCTTACAAGTCCAGTTTCGAGATCGAACAGGTCGAGAATGCGGCCCAAGGTCTGATCGATCATCTCGTCGAGGCTCTGTGGCCTGGCGTAAAAGGCAGGAACCGGCGGAGCGATGACGGCGCCCATTTCCGAAAGCGCTGTCATGGTTTTCAGGTGACCGGTGTGAAGCGGTGTCTCGCGCACCAACAGGACAAGCCGCCGACGCTCTTTCAGGACGACATCCGCTGCGCGGCTCAAAAGCGTCGTCGTCACCCCGCTGGCGATCTCGGCCATGCTGCGGATCGAGCAGGGGGCTACCACCATACCCATCGTCTTGAACGACCCGGACGAAATCGGGGCCGCCATGTCGCTGTTGGTGTGAACGACATCCGCCCGGGCGCGGACCGCCGCGGGCTTCAGATCCGTTTCGACCGCCAATGTCACGTCGGCAGTCCGACTGATCACGAGATGCGTCTCGACCGGAAGGGGACGCAGCAATTCGAGCAGTCGCGCTCCGTAAATAACCCCTGAGGCGCCGCTGATACCGACGATCAGACGGGGCCGAACGGGTATTTCTCCGCCATGGCGCTTTGTGAAATCGGGTGACGCGATATATCTGTCTTTCACGGGTCTGCTACCCCTGGCCGGCTGCTGCAGCTGGCGTTACCATCGACGTTTGTCATCGTCTAGCAGGAGGAAAGTGTATGTCGCCGCAGGATCGTATCGAGGCGCTGAAAGCTAAACATGCCGAATTAGAACGCGCCATCGGTGAGGAGAATAGTCGTCCCCTACCGAATCGGGATGCGGTCTCCGATCTGAAGCGCCAGAAACTCCGTATCAAAGACGAAATCTTCCAGCTCGAACGGCGCTGACCGCAGCCCTCGACGAGCGGACCCAAAAAAAGCCGGGAGGTGCGCCGTCCCGGCTTTTTTTGTCCTCCCTGGAGACCGCGGGGTTCACCTGCCTTGGGCGTCGCCCTTGGCCAGTTCGCGCAGCAAGAATTTCTGGATCTTGCCAGTTGAGGTTTTCGGCAACGGCCCGAATACGACAGTTCGCGGCGCCTTGAAATGGGCCAAGCGCTCGCGGCAGAAGGCAATGATCTGCTCTGCTGTCGCGATGGCTTCGGGCTTAAGGTTCACAAAGGCGCAGGGTGTTTCGCCCCACGTCGGATCGGGACGGGCGACCACCGCGGCTTCCAGCACCGCGGGGTGCCGGTATAGGACATCCTCAACCTCGATCGTCGAGATGTTCTCGCCGCCCGAGATGATGATGTCCTTTGAGCGGTCCTTGATCTCGACATAACCGTCGGGGTGCTGCACCGCCAGATCGCCCGAATGGAACCAGCCGCCGGCAAAGGCCTCCCCGGTCGCCTTCGGATTTTTCAGGTAGCCCTTCATGACGATGTTGCCGCGGAACATGATCTCGCCCATCGTCTCGCCGTCGGCTTCGACCGGCGTCAAGGTGTCGGGGTCGGCGACCATCAGCCCTTCGAGCACCGGGTAGGCGACCCCCTGACGCGCTTTCAGCCGCGCCCGCTCCTCGGCCGGCCTTT
>JAFAHQ010000314.1 GCA_019237135.1 Alphaproteobacteria bacterium | reverse complement strand
CGAGGAGATCGAAGTCGAGGCGTGCGCGGCGCCGAACGGATCATATTCGCTTTCCGAGCGCTTGGTGAAACCGGACAGTCCACCGCCTTGTCGGATGGTGCGGATGCGGTCGCGGCGGCCAGTCAAGATCTTATGGGGGTAGGCCTGATGGCCGACATCCCAGACCAGCCGGTCGTGCGGCGTGTCAAAGACATAATGCAGCGCCACGGTTAACTCGACGACGCCGAGGCTGGCGCCAAAATGACCGCCGGTGATCGACACCGCATCGATCAGCTCTGTGCGCAGCTCATCGGCGAGCTGCCGCAAATCCTGCTCGGGGAGCTGCCGCAGATCGGCAGGAAAATCGATCCGGTCGAGTAATGGTGTCCGGTTCGATATGGGACGAATAGATGTGGGCTCCACGTGCGCTCCTCAGGTCCGGCGGGTGATTACGAATCGCGCCGCCTCACGCAAAAGTTCCGCCCTTTGCTCGAACAAATCAAGGTGCGCCACCGCCTGACGGACCAAAAGCTCGGCCTGCGCCCGCGCGCGAGCAACGCCAAGAATTGATACGAAGGTGGCTTTGCCAGCGGCAGCGTCAGCGCCCACGGGCTTTCCGATCTCCGCCGCCGAGCCCTCGACGTCGAGAAGATCGTCGGCGATCTGGTAGGCCAGCCCCAGATCGTGAGCATAGCCGCGCAAGGCGACGCGCAACTCGTGCGGCGCCTTGGCGAGAATCGCCCCCGCTTCGCAGGAAAACGCGATCAGGGCGCCGGTCTTCATCCTTTGCAACCGGGTGATCGCTCCGATGTCCAGAGGTTGATGCTCGGCGATCAGATCGATCATCTGGCCGCCGACCATGCCGGCGGCTCCGGCCGCGGAAGCGAGTGCCGCGACGAGCTCGATCCGCACCGCCGGATCGCCATGTGTATCCGGATCGGCCAGCAACTCGAAGGCGCCGGTGAGAAGACCGTCGCCGGCGAGCACTGCGGTCGCGTCGTCAAACTGCTTATGGCACGTCAAACGGCCGCGACGCAGGTCGCTGTTGTCCATGGCCGGCAGATCATCATGCACCATCGAGTAGGCGTGGACCATCTCAACTGCCGCCGCCACCTGCAGAGCGCACCGCTGCGCGACACCGAACAGTCGGGAGCTCGCCAAAACCAGAAACGGCCGCATTCGTTTCCCCGGC
The DNA here is from genome assembly GCA_019237135.1 of Alphaproteobacteria bacterium. Lineage (GTDB taxonomy): Bacteria > Pseudomonadota > Alphaproteobacteria > ATCC43930 > CGMCC-115725 > AP-15. Next base: position 2,686 of record JAFAHQ010000314.1, on the reverse strand, counting down.
GCTAGCGCGGAATACCGCATCGCTTCGTAAACCCGGGCTTCGAGGCCCGGCGGCACGACCAGCAGCTGCTCGAGAACGACATCGGTTAGCTGTCCCGCTTGCGTTAACGCCTCGGAGAAGGAAGCCGCCTCGGACCACAGCGTATCAGTCAAGTTTCGCCGGCTCCGCGGTAAGAACGCTGTCAGCGCCGATCACGATCCGGTCCACCCGCTGCTGCGCCTCGTTGAGCTTCCCCTCGCAATGCCGCTTCAGCAAGGCGCCGCGCTCGTAGGAGAGGATTGCCTCGTCGAGCTTGACCTGCCCACCTTCGAGCCGTCGAACGATCTGTTCGAGCTCGGCGAGCGCTTCTTCGAAGCTCATCGCCGCTATATCGGCGGGAACGTCCGCATCGGCCATCGGGGTCCGTTTTAGCAAAATACGCGAGCAATGTGCCGTGGGCGAGCCTCTTGCGAGAGTGAGAAAACCAGCGAATGTTGCGCAGCTGCAACATCGTTCTCTTGGGTAGGTTCGCTCACACCGACATCAAAACGCGGACATGCGCCGCGACGCTCGCGCTCAGCGCATCCAAATCATAGCCGCCTTCGAGTGTAGACACGAGCCGCCCGCGGGCATGGCGATAGGCGATCTCGAGTAGCTGCTCGGTTATCCAGACATAGTCGCCTTCGTCGAGCATCAGCTGAGCCAGTGGGTCTCGCCGATGCCCGTCGAAACCGGCCGAAATCATCACGAGCTGCGGCCGGAAGTCGTCGAGCGCCGGCAGGATGCGCCGGCCTACTTCAGCGCGAAACTGCGTCGACCCGGACATCGGACGCAGCGGCACGTTGACGATATTACCGACCCCGGTCTCGCTCGCCGCGCCTGTACCCGGATAGAGCGGGTATTGATGCGTCGAGGCATAGAACAGCCGATCATCGGTCTCAAAAGTCGCCTGGGTGCCGTTGCCGTGGTGAACATCGAAATCGATGACCGCGACCCGGTCGAGACCGTGCGCCTCCCGCGCATGCAGAGCGCCGACAGCGATATTATTGAACAGGCAGAAGCCCATCGCCCGCTCCGGCTCGGCATGGTGTCCGGGCGGACGCACGGCGCAAAAGGCATTGTCGGCCTCCTGCGTGATCACCGAATCGACCGCGGCGACCACGGCTCCGGCCGCACGCAGGGCAGCTGCGCCGGAGCCGGGCGACATGATGGTGTCAGCGTCGATCCCCACATACCCCGATTTGGGAACGGCGCGCAGAATCCGCTCGACGTGGCGGCGCGGATGGACCCGCGCAAGATCGTCGATCACCGCTTCCGGGGCCTCGCGGCGTTCCAGTCGAGCGAAGGCTAGGTCGTCAAGGGTTTCGAGCACGGCACGAAGCCGCGTGGCCGATTCCGGGTGATGGCTGCCAGGGTCGTGTTCGAGACAAGCCGGATGAGTGTAGAGCAACGTCGTCATCGCGAGATCCTCGCCGACAGCACTGGATCAAGTGTCGCACACTCGCAGTTGTGTTCTCATCAAAATCGCCCAGAGTTCGGTCCAATTCGACCGTCGCCGGGGTGGTGGCGCCCGGCGACGCCCATCAGGGCGTCGAGAAGCTGAGGTTCATCGAGGAGCTTCCGGCTGGTTCCGGTAAACACAACGGCTCCGCGGTCGAGCACGATCACGTTAGGTGCGAGTTCGAGTGCGAGCTGCGCGTGCTGCTCCACCAATAAAAGGGCCAGATCATCCTCGCGCTTCAGGCGTTCCAATCCGGCGAGAAGCGCGTCAACCACGACTGGGGCCAAGCCCTCGAGCGGCTCGTCCATCAACAGAAGCGTGGGGTTGCCGACCAGAGCTCGCCCGATGGCGAGCATTTGCTGCTCGCCCCCCGAGAGCTGATGGCCGCGGTTGCGGCGTCGCTCGGCGAGCGACGGGAAAAAGTCGTAGACTCGGGCGAGCGACCATTTGCCTGGCCGCTTGGCGACCAGCAGATTTTCCTCCACCGTCAGCGACTGGAAGATTTCTCGCTCCTGGGGGACAAAGCCGATGCCGAGCCGGGCGCGACGATAGGGAGGCAGGTTCGAGATCTCGCGGCCCCTGAAGCGTATCATTCCGCCATGCAGTCTCGTGTGCCCCATGATCGTCGCAAGCAGAGTGGTTTTGCCGACGCCGTTGCGGCCGAGAACCGCCAAGGTCCCGCCTGGGGGCAGGTCGAGGGCGACGCCTTCGACGATCACGGTGTCGCCGTAACCGGCGCAGACACCTTCGAGCGCCAGGCCCGGCTGCTCGGTCATATCCGCCGACGTTCGCCGAGATAGACGCGCCGCACATCGGCGTCGGCGGCGATCGCTTCCGGAGGCCCTTCGACAAGGATCCTCCCTTGCACCAGGACGGTGATCCGCCGGGCCAGACGGAAGACCAGATCCATATCGTGTTCGATGATCAACAACGCGATGTCGCGCGGCAGTCCCTCGATCACCTCGATTATTATGCTGCTCTCGCTCGACGGGACTCCCGCCGCCGGCTCATCGAGCAGCAGAGCCTTGGGCGAAAGACCGAGCGCCACGGCGATCTCCGTCAGCCTCTGGCGACCATAAGGCAACGTGTTGACTGGGGTCAGCGCATCCTCGCCCAATCCCAGGCTCTCGAGCAGGGCAAACGCTTCCTCGATCGCCGGGCGATGCCGCCCCGCCGGGTGCAGCAAATCGCCGGCGATCCCTTCCC
>JAFAHQ010000267.1 GCA_019237135.1 Alphaproteobacteria bacterium | reverse complement strand
CTTGAGCCAGCGACCGCGCTCCGGTCACCTCGTGCACCTCCGTCTCGACCTCGACGCGCCCGGTCTGATCCATCGCTTGGGCCGCGTTATTGCAAAGGTTGAGAAGCACCTGCTGCAGTTGTCCGGGCTGCCCCGATACGACGGCTGCCTCCGGCACCTCGCGGATAACCAGTTCGATCCCCGAAGCCAATGAGGCACGCAGCAATGAGCTCGTCTCGGCGACCAGTTTTTTTACACTTACCGGCCGCCGCTGCGCATCCCTACGCCCGCCAAATACGAGGATCTGTTCCACCAGATCACGCGCCCGCTCTCCGGCGCGGCGGATCTCCTTGATGTCATGGGCCGGGCGACTGTCGGGTGCCAACTGCGCTTCGGCCATTTCGCTATGGCCGAGAATCGCGCCAACGATATTGTTGAAGTTGTGCGCAATCCCACTCGCAAGAGCACCGACGGTTTCCATGCGACGGGCGTGCTGGAGATTGGTCTCCAGCCGGGCGCGTTCCTGCTCGAGGTGTTCCCGGTCCACGGCATTGGCGATGGCATCGAGAGCCATTCGCAATAATCCGAATTCGCCGGGTTGCGTGATGACGCCGGGGCGCAATGCGTCAAAGCCGAGGACCATTGCGGAGGCCTCATCCGGTTTGGAGACGCACACCCAGCCCTGCAAGCCGGCGGCCGCGAGGACGTCCTTGTCCGCGCCGGAAGGCAGCCGGTCTACGCCACGGATATGAATGATGCCCCCCGGGGTCGCGCCGAACCGGGTTGCCAGCGCCGGTGCCGCATCGGGCCAGCCTGGCGGAAAGGTCGTCCCCGCCCTGCACCAACGATGCATGCGCGTCGGGCTGGCCGAGATCACCAGATAGGCGCGGTCTGCGCCCAGATGCCCCGCCAGTTCCGCCAACGCGCGTTCGATATGCGCACCGATCTCCTGCCGCTGGGCTTCAATCAGCCGCGTCGAGATGCCGGCGATCAGATGCTCGAATGAGGCGCGCCGCCGCAATGTCAGGGTCCTTGCGCGCAACCGCAGCCCGAAGTGGGTAAGAACCCCTACCAGCAGCAGCGAGGTTGCGTACAGCAAAAGCCGGAATACCCGTGCCGTTGCCCGCGACTGGGCTTGGCGCTTCAGGATCATCGTGCGAAGGGTCGTCAACTCCGCCTTGCTTGGCGCGGCGAGCAATGCCTTCAGCACGCCATCGGTCGTCGGCAGCAAGTCGCGAAGCAGCCCGCCATGCCTCAGCAACGCTTGCACCGCCTCGTTTTCGCCCGCAGGAGCAGGTTGCGCCACGAGTCCGTTCAACCGCGCGGCGACCTCGTTCGCGGCCGCCGCAGACGTGTCGAGCGTCAGCTGCAGCATCGAGGCGGCGAGCGCACTCACCGCGGCAGCCAGCGGCCCGCTCTCCGCCGACTCGGAAAGGCGGGCGCTGAACAGGCGGAAATGAGCGAGGGAATTCTGCAGCAGCGCATTGTCGGACTTGAATTGCTCGGTCAGTTCCTCCTGGCGCTTGGCCGCCGCCGCAAATCGATCGATCGCCGCCGCCTCTTCCGCATCCCCCGATGCGTTGTCACGCAATCGACCGAGCGCTTCACGCAGCACGCTCACCTCTCGCACCAATGGATCATAGTTGCGCAATATGCCGGCGCGCGCGCTGAGGACATCCCGATGCAGCGCAATTTCAGTCATCGTAAAGCGGTCGAGCGCTTTGAGCGCGCGATCATATCGTTCCGCATCCGGATCGATCGCGCGAAACGACAGCCACGTCAGCAGCACCAGCAAAGCGGGCACCTTAGCCGCGGCCAGCGACATCTTCATGGTGGCGCAGCGACCACGGGAGAACCGCGATAGGTCCCCGTCAACGTGTTCAGGAAGGCAATGATCGAGTCGACTTGCTGGTCGGAGAGCGTCTTATCGAGCTGGGCATAACCCATCTGGCGCACCGCCTCCTGCAGGGTCGGTGCGGAGCCGTCATGGAAATAGGGCGGGGTCGTGGCCACATTGCGTAGGCTCGGCACCCGCAGGATTTCGGGTTTCGGCGAGGCGAGCGGATGAAAGATGCCGTGCCGCTCGAACAGGTTGCCGCCGACATTGACGCCCTGGTGACAGGAGATGCAGCCGAGCGACTTAAACAGCTGATAGCCGTTCAGCTCTTCGGCCGACAGGGCTGCGGCGTCGCCGCCCAGCCAACGGTCAAACCGGCTCCCGGGGGTCAGCAACGATTGCTCGTAGGTGGCGATCGCGTCCAGGAGGCTCGTGCGATCAGGCAGATGCCCGTAGGCTTCCTCGAATTGATGCGCGGTCTCGGGATCGGAGCGCAACTTTTCGAGAATTTCTTCGACGCTCGTCCCCAAGATCCGCCGATTGTCCAACATCGCCTCGGCCTCCGCCTCGAAGGTGCGAAAATTCCCCTCCCAGTTGAGGCGGAAGCTGAGCGCCGCGTTGAAGACGGTGCTGGTGTTGAGCGCAAGCTCGGATCCGTCGAGAGCCTTGTCGCGCCGATGGCCGTCCGCGCCATTGGTCCGTATATCGTGACACGTCGTGCACGCCCGCGACCCATCACCCGATAGGCGAGGATCTGCAAACAAGCGTTCTCCAAGACCGAGCTTCAAGGCGTCTGCGGGGGGCGACGGAGGGACCGGCGTTATCGGCTCTTGTGGGGCGGCGGCCTGTGGACCGAGGGGTTGTGAGCCCGGGGCGGCGCCCGTGGTTATCGTGATCACCAACAACAGCGCCAGGCACCCTCCCGCCCTCGAGCGACGCAAATACGAATCGGCCGGTACGCGGCGTACCGCCGTACGGTCAGCTTCATGGCCGTGCGTCTCTCGCATACTCGAACTCGATGCGGGAAATTCCGATGTCCTTCAGGGTTCGGTCGTCGATCGTCCTCCAGGCTGCTCGGATACGGCGGATCTCGCGTTCGCGGAGCACTCTCGACCACAACCCGGCAACGATCGCAGCGATCGAGCCGACCCATCGGCGCCAACCCCCGAGTCTGGTTGACGCAGCTGTCACCGTGCCGCGCCAATCCCTCGGGGCAAATGCGGTTGGGACTGGGTCAACCCCGTCCCAGCGAGTGTCGATCAGGTTCCAGCTGCCGCCAAGGCTATCGAGAAACGCGCCTTCCCAATCGAAGGTATCGCAGAGGAGAGCGGCGACATTGTCGCCGGGCCACTCAGTCTCGAAGCGCATTGATCTCCCTCCTACAGCCTCTGCTGATCGAGAGATTGTGGCGATCGCGCGCTACCGTGTTGTTTCGACATTTGCGGAAAACGGTTACGGCTGTAACGTGTCAGACCTCAGAGCGTCTCGACCGGCAAGGCAAACACGTAGCCGACGCCGCGCTGGGTCTGAATGATCTGCGGTGCGCTCGGATCGGCCTCCAGCTTGCGCCGCAACCGTAGGAT